>CAZDGT010000110.1:0-5362 GCA_964504905.1 uncultured Bordetella sp.
GTCCGTATCAGGCTGCTGGACCGGCGAAAGATACTCCCAGCCGGCGTGCGATTTTTGTGTGCCAGCCCGCCAGCAGCGCAGCCGCGGAAGAACGCGCATGCGCCACCAAAATCCTTTCCAGGATGGCGCGGCTGGCGTATCGCCGTCCTGCGACCAGCGCGGACGTGCAGACGCTGCTTGGATTCTTCGATAGCGGCAGGCATGACAGCGGCAGCTTCGATGGCGGAATTCAGTTTGCGCTTGAACGAGTATTGGTCGATCCCGACTTCTTGTTGCGCATCCATCGCAATCCGGTAACGCAGAAGCCAGCGGTACACACGGCGGGCGGCTCCTATCGTTTGAGCGATCTGGAAGTGGCATCGCGCTTGTCGTTCTTCCTGTGGAGCAGCATTCCCGACGAACATTTGCTGGCGCTGGCCGAGCGTGGACAGCTTACCAATCCGCCGACTCTGGAAAAAGAAGTAAAGCGGATGCTGGCCGATTCGCGTGCCACCGATGCGCTGGTGAACGATTTCGCCGCGCAGTGGCTGAATCTCCGCCGCGTCGAAGAAGTGGTGGTCGATCCGGATCGTTATCCGAACTACGACGAGAGCCTGTTGCAGGCGTTCAAACAGGAAACGGAGATGTTCGTTGCCAGCAACCTGCGCGAGGATCGCAGCGTTTCCGATCTTCTGGATGCAAACTACACGTTCGTGAATGAGCGTCTGGCGCGGCACTATGGAATCCCGGGAATCTACGGAAGCCGCTTCCGCCGCGTCAATCTCCCTGACCATAATCAGCGAGGCGGACTGCTGGCGGAGGGTGCGCTACTGGCAACCACTTCTTATCCCGACCGCACCTCGCCGGTGCTGCGCGGCAAATTGCTTTTGAACAATATTTTCGGGATGCCGATTCCACCGCCTCCGCCTGGCGTGGATACCAACCTGGAAAGTAAACCTGGCGCGCCGCCGACGTCGATCCGCGAGAAACTGGCGCAACACCGTGCCAATCCCACGTGCAACAGTTGCCACTCCGTAATCGATCCCCTAGGGTTCGCTCTGGAGAATTTCGACGCGATCGGCGGGTGGCGCACGATTGACGAAGCTGGCAAGCCAGTGGATGCGAGCGGTACGACAGCGACTGGCAGTCCGGTGAACGGTCTGCCGGGATTGCGCGCCCTGCTGCTCAACGAGCCCGAGCAATTTCCGCGCACCGTCACTGAAAAATTGCTGGCCTACGCGCTGGGGCGCCGGCTGGAATATTATGACCATCCGTCGGTCCGCAAGATTGTTCGGGACGCGGCGGCGAATCAGTACCGCTGGTCAGCGCTCATTGTAGGGATTGTCGAGAGCCCGGCATTCCTAATGTGGGAATCCCCCACGGAGTCGAATTGATTTTGTCGAACTGGATATTGAGGAGACGATAAACATGTCCTTCCTGACTAAGAAAACACTGGCGCGGCGGACCGTCCTGCAGGGCCTGGGGACCACCTTGGCGCTTCCGATTCTTGACGCGATGTTTGCGCCGCTTTCGCGTGGTCAATCCCCGTTGAAGAAGCCCGCCCACCGCTTCCAGGCGGTCTACGTGCCGAACGGAATGGCCATGGAATTTTGGACTCCCACTGGCGAAGGAACTGCGTTTGAGTTCTCCCCGATTCTTGCGCCGCTGGCCCCGTATCGCGACCAGACGCTGGTGCTGTCGGGCCTGAAGGCGAGCTGGAACTATATCCACGCGGGCGCGTCCGGATCGTTTCTGACCGGTACCAAGCGCGGCGGCCGCAACGAGGTAGAGATCATCGCCGACGTGTCGATGGACCAGATTCTGGCGCGGCACTTCGCGAATGAGACCCAGGTCGGGTCGCTCGAACTGGCGATGGATCCTCCGGCCAACGCGGGAGCGTGCACCGGAAATCTGAGCTGCGTTTATACGCACACTCTTTCATGGCGCAGCCCGACGCAGCCGCTGCCCACGGAATGGAATCCCCGCGTGGTGTTCGAGAAGTTGTTTGGGGATAGTGGCAGCACGGAGCGCGCCGCCCGCGAAGCCCGGACGCGGCAGCACAAGAGCATGCTGGATTCCGTGAACCAAAAACTGGTGAGCCTGAAGAAGGAACTTGGGCCCAGCGATCAAGTGAAGGTCGACGAATATACCGAGGCGGTTCGCGACGTTGAACGCCGCATCCAGCGCGCCGAAGAGCAGAAAGAAGTCGATCTGCCGTCGATGGCGCAGCCGCTGGGCGCGCCTCCGGTGTTCGAAGATCACTTGGCGCTGATGTTTGACCTGCAGGTGCTGGCATTCCAGTCCGACTTGACGCGCGTGATCACGTTCATGATGGCGAAGGAACAAAGCGCGCGCCCGTATCCGCAGATTGGCGTGCCCGAGGCGCATCACCCGCTCTCGCACCACAACGATCTTCCGCAACTGGTCGAGCGTATGTCCAAGATCAACGGGTATCACGTGAAGCTGTTCTCGCAGTATCTGGCCAAGCTGCGCGCGACGCCGGATGGCGATGGCTCGCTGCTGGATCACACGACGATTCTCTATGGCGCGGGCATTTCCAACAGCAACCGTCATTCCGGCGACAACTTGCCTATATTCCTGGCCGGCGGCGGAGCAGGGAAGCTCAAGGGCGGCCGTCACATCAAGTACACTGACAAACCTTCCATGGCGAACCTGCTGGTGACCATGATGGACAAGCTGGATGTCCCCGTGGATCACATGGGCGCCAGCACTGGCAAACTTCCCATCGATACCCTTAGCGGAGTGTAGGAGACAAAAATGCGAGCGCACACTTGGCATTTCCTAATTCCAGCGGCATTTGCCATGACGGCGATGGGTGCCGGTGTCGAGCGGCCCTCGCTATCGGACGCCGCGCGCAATGGCGATAAGGACGCGGTCCGCGCATTGGTCCAGAAGAAAGCCGACGTGAATGCGGCCGAAGCTGACGGCGCAACGGCCCTGCACTGGGCCAGCTACCGCGACGACCTGGAAAGCGCCGACCTACTGATTCGTGCCGGAGCCAAGGTGAACGCGGCCAACGATCTGGGCGCTACGCCCTTGTGGACGGCCAGCCAGAACGGAAGCTCCGCAATGGTTCGCAAGCTGCTGGATGCCGGGGCGAATCCCAACCTGGCGCTGCTAGTAGGCGAGACTCCGCTGATGGTGGCGGCTCGCGGCGGCTATGCGGACGTTGTCGAGATGTTAGCCAACAAGGACGCGAATGTGAACGCGCATGGCGCCCGCGGTCAGACGGCGCTGATGTGGGCGGTGGCGCAGAAGCATCCCGAAGTCGTAAAGGTTCTGCTGGCGCACGGCGCCGATATCAAAGCTCGTTCGGCAGTTTGGAACGAGGTAATGGCGGTACCGCCGCATGGCTACCTCCCCTACAACAAGGCCATCCCGCATGGCGGGGAAACCGCCTTGATGTTCGCGGCGCGCGTCGGCGATCTCGAGTCGGCGAAACTATTGATTGCGGCTGGAGCCAACGTGAACGATGCCGATGCCTGGGGCGTGAGCGCCACTGTGCTGGCGGCGCACTCGGGTTTTGGCGATATCGTCGAGCTTTTGCTGGATAAAGGCGCCGACCCGAATAAGGCCGAGGCTGGTTTTACCGCGCTGCATGAAGCGATCATGCGCCGGGATGAGAAGACCGTGGGCCTGTTGCTCGCGCACGGTGCTGATGCCAACGCTCAGTTGAAGACCTGGACGCCGGTCCGCCGGTCTTCGCACGACTACTATTTTTCACCCGCGTTGGTGGGCGCGACGCCTTTCTGGCTGGCCGCCCGCTTCACCCAGCCGAATGTGATGCGCATGCTGCTGAAGCATGGCGCGGACCCGAAGTTCGTCATGCAGTCCGACTATATGACGGGCCGCAATAACCACCGCAAGGAAACGACCACGGCCTTGACGGCGGCGATGGGCATGGGTGGCGGAGTGGCCTGGGTGCAGGCTCCCAAAGCTGAGCGCGAAGCGCTGGCCCTCGAAGCGGTTAAGCTGGTGGCCGAGTTAGGCGTGGATATTAACGCTCCCAATGTCGATGGCCGTACGGCGCTGGACGCTGCCAATAGCCTCCACTACGAAAGCGTGGCCCAATTCCTTACCGCGAAGGGCGGGAAGGCTTCCGGGAAGCCGGCCCCGAGAGAAGCGGTCGCGGACTAGGTTACGCCTTCTTCGGCGTTCCCACAATCTGCGGAATCAACTCGCCTGCCACGTCCGTCAGCCGCATGTTGCGGCCGTTGAAGTAGTAGGTCAGCTTGGTGTGATCCATCCCCATCAAGTGCAGGATGCTGGCGTGGATATCGTGATTTGAGATAGGCTGCTCTTCGGCATTCTGCCCTACGTCGTCGGTGGTGCCAATGGCCTGGCCGCCTTGAATACCGGCTCCGCACATGAACACTGTCATGGCGCCGGGGTTATGATCGCGTCCCACGCCGCGCTGCGAAATGGGCATGCGCCCAAATTCAGAATGCAGCGCAACCACGGTCTCGTCCAGCAGGCCGCGGCGTTTCAAATCGGTGATCAATCCGACGATCGGTTTGTCCACTTCTTTCCCGTGCTGCCGGTGGTTGGAATCCACGCTGTCGTGTGCGTCCCAGGCGGTGACGTTGGTATTGACGTAGGCTCCGCTGATGAGCTGCACGAAACGAACGCCGCGCTCCACTAAGCGTCTGGCCAGAAGACATTGCTTGCCAAACGGCTCGGTGACCGGGTCATTCAATCCGTAAAGCTGCTTTGTCTCTTCGCTCTCGCTGGAGATGTCGACCGCCTCCGGCGCGCACCCCTGCATGCGATAGGCGAGCTCATAGGAAGCGATGCGGGCGGATAGCTCGCTGCTGCCTGGATAGCGTTCGGCATGTTCCTCGTTCAGCTTGGCGAGCTGATCCAGACGGGCCCTTTCCCGGTCGAGATTCGTGTACTCGGGCGAGGGCGACAGATCCAGAACCGGATCGCCTTGCGAACGGAATACCGTGCCCTGGTAGGCCGCCGGCAAGTAGCCCGAACCCCAGTTCTGAGGACCGCCGTAGGGGCCGCCGCGCTGGTCGAACAGGACCACATAGGCCGGCAGATTCTGATTGACGGTGCCTAGCCCATACGTCACCCAGGACCCGACGCTAGGATAACCCACCAGAATGTTCCCCGTGTTCCATTCCAGGTGCGACAGGGTGTGATCATTCGATGTTCCGTGCGCCGAGTGGATAAAGGCAAGCTCATCCACAATGGTGCTGATGTGCGGGAAGACCTCCGACACCCACGCTCCGGATTGCCCGTACTGCTTGAACTTGAACGGACTCATCATCAGCGGCCCCGGATTGCCCTGGCGGACGATGATATCGCCGTGGCCTTCGAGCGGCATACGGTTATATTTTTCCAGCGCCGGCTTGGG
>CAZDGT010000111.1:0-2542 GCA_964504905.1 uncultured Bordetella sp.
CCACCGACATTAAGAACTACATGAACGGAATTTGCGGTAACTGCGTCACATCGGTAACCGGCGCGGTGGCTTCCAGGACCTATAACGGCGAGGGCTATACCACCGGTCCAGGTAACGGCAGCAAATCTCTAACACTGGGAACCAGCGACGGCGCTACCGGGAGCAACACGGACTCGACCGTGAACTCCACGTACGACACATTCATTTCCAACACAAAAGACAATGGTCGGCAGGTTAGCACCCAGTTCTCCATCAAATTCGCATCCGCTCTCAATGGTCTGGTCAGCTTTGACTTCGAAATCTTCCCGGACTTCACTGGGTCGCCCGATTTCACCTTCCAGGCCAAGAATAGCGGCGGAACGGTTCTGACCTCCTGGACTCAGTTGGGCGTGACACCAGGAACCACCAATGGCAACTCCGTGCACTCTCCGAATCACCAGGGGACAGGGAATACCAACAAAGAAACCAGTAAGCAGTACATCGGCACATGGTCTGGAAACGTGACCGGCGCGACCGAGCTGGTTTTCATCGATTGGCCAGCGACCATCGGCATCGACAACCTCTCGATTCCCTCGCAGGTGCCCGAGCCGGCCTCGGTAGTGCTGCTTGCGACCAGTTTTGGAGGACTCCTCTGGCTAAAGCGTAAAAAGCAAGCCTGACGCTGGTTTCTGTCGCGTCCACCGCGACTTAGTTATCCTAGTAGCAATGCTGTTCGCCACGATTCCCGAAGCCGTCGAGGAACTGCGCGCGGGGCGCATGCTGGTGGTAGTCGACGACGAAGATCGCTAGAATGAGGGCGATCTCACCATGGCGGCCGAGTGCGTTACGCCGGAAGCCATCAACTTCATGGCCACGCATGGCCGCGGATTGATCTGTCTGGCGCTCACGCCGGAGCGCTGCGATGCCTTGCACCTGCCGCTGGTTTCTCCAAAAAATACTTCGCGTTTCGGTACGCCGTTCTGCGAATCGATTGACGCGACACTTGGTGTTACCACAGGAATTTCGGCGGCCGACCGGGCGCACACCATTCGCGTAGCGATGCAGCCCAATGCGGTACCGGCGGATCTTGCCCGGCCGGGCCACGTGTTTCCGCTGCGTTCGCGGGCCGGTGGAGTACTGGTGCGCGCAGGGCAGACCGAAGCGTCTGTGGACTTGGCGCGCATGGCGGGTTTCGAGCCGGGCGGAGTGATTTGTGAAATCATGAACCCCGATGGATCCATGGCGCGGGTCCCGCAACTGGCCGAGTTCTGTCAGCGTCACGGGCTCAAGATGATTTCGGTAGCCAGCCTGATCCGCTACCGCCTGGAAACCGAACACCTGGTCGAGCGCCGCAGTGAAGGCTGCATCGAAACTGAGTTCGGCTCCTTTAAGACCGTCTCTTACGTCAGCCCGATCAATGGCGAGGCGCACCTGGCGCTGGTGCTCGGCGAAGTGGCGCGCAAACCCAACGTGCTGGTCCGCATGCACGCGCGCTGCCTGCTGGGAGATGTGTTTGGGTCCACGCAATGCGATTGCCGGCGAACCTTGCGGGCGTCCCTCGCGAAGATCGCCGAGGAAGGCGCAGGCGTGCTGGTGTACCTGCATCAAACCGGGCTGGGCGCGCGCAAGCACTATCAGCCCATGGACAGCCACGCCCCTCCGCAGGATGAAACCGGCATTGGCGCGCAGATTCTTTCCGACCTGGGGCTTTCCAGTATTCGTCTGCTCACCAATCACCCGCGCAAAGTGATTGGCGTGGATGCGTTCGGCATCGAGATTGTGGAGCAGGTGCCCGTGGCGACTTCAGCGGAATAGGCTGCGCAGAACAAACAAGACGTTCGCCGGGCGCTCCGAGAGCCGCCGCATGAAGTACGGATACCATGCAGTCCCGTAGGGCACATAGAGACGCAGCCGGAATCCTTGCTCCCGAACTTGGCGCTGCAAGTCGCGGCGAATCCCATAGAGCATCTGGAATTCAAAACGATCCGGCGTAATTCCCCGCTCGCGCGAATAGCGGATGGCTTCCTGAATCATGCGGTCGTCGTGGCCGGCGATGGCGGGGTCGGTTCCGCTGTCGAATAGCGTGTGCATGAGCTGAACGTAGCTCTTGTCGACATCGGCTTTACTGGGATACGCCAAGTTGGGCGGTTCGTTGTAGGCGCCCTTGCACAAACGCACGCGGATGCCGAGCTGGTTCAGCCGGTCGATATCGGCGGGCGTACGGAACAAATAAGCCTGGATCGCGAGCCGGATGTCACCAACCTTCCGCGCGACGGCGATCACCAGCGCGATGGTGCGTTCGGTGTAGGCGGTGGACTCCATGTCGATCTCCACGCGGCTGCCCATCTCGACGGCGCGGGCCGCTACGCGAAGGACATTCTCATAACAGGCTTCCTCGGAGACATCCAGGCCGAAATGCGTTGCCTTGAGAGAGATTGTGGCAGGCAGGCCGCGCGCGGTGATTTGGTCTACCGCCCGTAAGTAGGCGTTGACCGAAGCAGTCGCCTCCTCGAGGGTCGTCACGTTCTCGCCCAAATGATCCAGCGCGGTTAGGATTCCCTGG
>CAZDGT010000112.1:0-2269 GCA_964504905.1 uncultured Bordetella sp.
TCATTCTTCCTGTGGAGCAGCATCCCCGATGAGCAGCTTCTGGCTGTCGCGGAAAAGAAGACCCTGCACCAGCCCGAAGTCCTGCGGCCGCTAAAAACAGCGACAGCACGACGGCGTTATTAGGAGACACTCCGCGCAGCATAAATCTTATAATCGGCTAGTGTAGCACCAAACTGCAGGTGCAAGTGGGGTTCCGCAAAAATATTTAAGCGAATCGCCTCTGGAATCAGGAGTTTCGGACCGTTGCCGCCGATAGATACAGATACAATGGACGGGTTGGATGTATAAGATGTCCACAGCGCAGTGGCGCTTGGCCACAGTACTCGTCAGCACCTTGGGAGCGGGGTTCGCCGCCGCGCAGGGGGTAGCTGGCGTTGGCGTTGACTGGCGACATATTGGCAACTCCGTGCTAGATCGAGGGTTAGCTGGTCCCGCTTCGGGTCCAGTGAAGCGCGTTTGGTACGGAGCGGCTGGGGCGTTGAATGCCCAAACAAGGGCGGGGCTCGTTTACCAGACAGCGGATTTTGAGAACTGGAAGGCGAGCGCGGCATCCGTGCCCCCACTGGGCATGAACGCGTCGGCTCGCACTCTGCCGGAACCGGGAGCGCAGACGCGCGCGCTGCCTGGCGAAAATGCACGAGTCTATGCGTTCGGCGGCAACTTATATAGGTCGGACGACGGCGGCGCGCATTGGGAAAATGTCACCGCGTACCGGGGATCGTCGATCATCGGCGGCGGTATCGCAGACTTGACCATTGCGCCGGGCAATAGCGATGAGATCGTGACGGCAGGCGCCGCGGGCGTGTTTCGTTCCGTGGATGGCGGACGATCCTGGAGTGGATTGAACGAGGGCTTACCGAATTTGCCGGTGACGCGATTGCTGGATCTCCCGGCGGGCGATCAAGGCGTCCGTATCGCGCTAGATGACGATGCGGCGGCGGAATGGCCTCCGGGCAATAAGCAGGCGTGGGTTCCGGCGAGCAACGCAGACTTAGTGATCGAAATGCAACTGCGCGTGGCTCTTTCGTCACTGCTTCGAGCAAACGTAACGGCCGTGACGGTCGCTGGGAACTTTGTTTACGCGGGAATGCAGAACGGAGAGATTCGCGTTTCCGCCAACCGCGGACTGAGCTGGCAGACTTTTTCGCCGGACGGCGCAGGACCAGTCGAACGCTTCTGGGTGGATGCGCAGGATCCGCGCGTGGCTCTGGCTGCATTGGGATCTGCTCCCGACGATCTCTTTCGTACAAGCGCCCCGGCGCATGTATTGCATACGATGAACGGAGGCGGGTTCTGGGACAACTTTACCGCTAACCTGCCGGATGCCGGTGTGCACGGCGTGGCTGCGGATCGGGCGAGCGGCGCGTTATACGCCGCGACAGACAACGGCGTGTTCATGGCTTTCGCGGATTTGAGCGCACTGGGGTCAGTGCAGAATTGGGTGGCTCTGCCTGGTCTGCCGGATGGCGCGGCGATGGACGTGAAGTTGGATGCCCAGGCGAATCAGCTATGGGCCGCGATGGATGGCTATGGTGTCTACTCGACGCTGGCTCCGCATCGTCTGCGCGATCCGAGCGTGGTGAGTGCCGCGGATATGATTGCGCGAGCCGTGGCTCCTGGCTCGCTGGTAAGCATTCTGGGCGCGCAAGTGGATCGTGTCATCGCGGGCGGTATCGCGGCGCCAGTGCTGGCCGCTACGAGTAGCGAATCGCAAATCCAAATTCCTTTTGAAGTGCGCGGCGATGCGGTGCCGCTCACCGCGAGTTTGGCGGGCAAGAGCGTGAGTTTGCCGTCATTGCCTCTGGCCCCGGCCGCGCCGGTGATTTTCGTGGCGCGCGACGGTTCGCCCATGCTGCTGGATGCCGATAAGGGCGTGATGCTGGACGCGATGACAGCGGCGCACTCCGGCACGCGCATCCAAATTCTGGCGACGGGGTTGGGGCGCGTGACTCCCGAATGGCCCACAGGAGTTCCGGCGCCCATCGAAAACGCGCCGCGCGTTGCCGGGAACGTGCGCGTTTATCTAGACCGCGAACCGGTGGAGGTGGCGCGCGCCGAACTTGCCCCGGGATACGTGGGCTTTTATCTGGTGGAGATCACTGTCCCCAAGATCGTTAACTACGGACCTGCAGAGTTGTATCTGAGCGTTGATGGCTCGTCGAGCAATCGCGTGCGGGTGTATATTGAACCGTACTGCAACGGAATTGGGCTCCATTGTTAGTGATCGCGCCGGCGATGCTGGCGCTGGGCCTGTTGGCACAAGACAAAA
>CAZDGT010000113.1:0-5944 GCA_964504905.1 uncultured Bordetella sp.
CATAGCGGAGAGCACTTGCTGGTTGATCTCAGTGGGAACGCTATTGCCATTCTGGAAGTAGATGTTGCAGACTTCGGTGGAAATGGTGAAGCCGGGAGGCACGGGCACTCCCGCGCGGCACATCTCCGCCAGGCCGGCGCCTTTGCCGCCGAGAACATCTTTCATCTTGCCGTCGCCGTCGGCTGTGCCGCCGCCAAAGCTGTAAACGTAGTTCTTCATGATTTTATTTTTGGTCTCCTGAGGTGACGATCTCCGAGAAATCGGCGATTGTCGAAAATTCGGTTAAAAGGTTGTGCAGTAAGGTGAGGCGATTGTTACGGACACGCTCGTCCTTGGCGTTCACCAGCACCTTGTCAAAAAACAAATCGACCCGGGGGCGCAAGGAAGCGATCTGCTCCAGCGCCTTGGCATAGGATTCGCATTTCGCGGCATCGCGGACGCGCACGAAGTCGCTGTAGAGATCGCGTTCCGGACCGTCTTCGAGCTTCTCTTCGTCGAGCACCTGCCTGGGCTCAAAATCGGCCTGCTTGAGGATATTCTGGATGCGCTTGAAGCTGGCGGCTAGCGGCTCGAAGTCTTCCGTGGGGCGTGCGGCGGCAAGTGCCGTCAGCCGTGCTTCCACATCTGAAAGAGTTCCACATCCGGAAGCCAGTACAGCGTTCACTTCGTCGTACTTGAAGCCGCGGATCTCACGGAAGTAATATTTGATTCGATCCAGCAGGAATTCTCGCAACTCGCCGCTCGCCAAGTCGTCTAGCTTGTAGCTGAACTTGGCTTCCACCAGGATCTTGACGACCCCTTGAGCCGCGCGGCGCAGAGCGAACGGGTCTTTTGATCCCGTGGGAACCAGGCCGATGGCGAAGCAGCTCTGTAGCGTGTCCAGCTTATCGGCCAGCGCCACGATCTGGCCTTCGTGAGTGGAAGGAATTTCGCCCTCCATGCTCACCGGCTTGTAGTGATCGTAGATCGCCGTAGCGACAGCCTCGGGCTCCCCCTGATGCTTCGCGTACAACCCACCGACCTGCCCTTGCAGATCGGTGAACTCTTTCACCATTTCAGTAGTGAGGTCGGCCTTGCAAAGGTAAGCTGCGCGCTGGGTATGCTTGTTTCCGCCCAATTCTTCAACCAGTTTCACGATGCGCTTGGTCTTTTCGAGATACGAACCCAGCTTCGCTTGGAACGTAACGTGGCTCAGATCGTCAACGCGATCGGCGAGTTTCTTGTGCTGATCGACGTCCCAGAAGAAGCGCGCGTCGTTGAAGCGAGCCTTCAGAACGCGCTCATTGCCGCGCTGGACCAAACCTTCGGGATCGCCGCTGGTGTTCATCACTGCCACAAAGTGCGGCGCGAGTTTGCCGGGCGCGGACTCCACTGAGAAATACTTTTGGTGATGCCGCATCACTGTCGTCAGGACTTCAGCGGGCAGTTCCAGAAACGCCGCATCGAAATCGCCGCGAATGCCTGTGGGATATTCCGTGATGAAGGTCAGCGTCTCAACCAGATCGGCGTCAGGCTTAGCGCCAAGCTGCGTGATCTCACCGACGATCTTTTGGCGCCGCTCGTCGGCCGAGAGGATGACGAAATTCTTACGGAGGTCACTCTCGTAGCTCGCGAACTTCACTGGAATACTAAACGAACCCAGCTTGCGATGGCCTCGTGTGACGCTTCCGCTTTTGACGCCAGCTAACTCAAATGGAATGACTTCGTCGCCCAATAGAGCCACAGTCCAGCGGATCGGGCGGATGAAGCGCGGGCCCGTCTTGCCGCCAGTCCAATACATTGTCTTGGGCCATTGGATCCCAAGGATGGTTGAGGGCAATGTCTCGGCCAGAATGTCGCGTACGGCACGGCCGGGGACCAGCTTGCGGAGTTCGTAGTAGTCGCCAATCTTCGTCATGGCGGCGAGATCGACACCCTGCTTCTTGGCGAAACCGGCGGCGGCTTTGTCTCCCGCGGAGAGAGGCGGTCCTTTGATGATTTGTTCTTCATCGGGCGTTCGCTCCGGCAGTCCATCTGCGCGCACCACCAGACGGCGCGGAGTCGCATCCACCTGCGGAGTGACGCCGAACAGATTCATCGCAGCAAGCTGCTTCAGCGCGCCCGGAATCATCCAGTGCGGAATTTCTTCGGTGCCGATCTCCAGAAGAAAGTTCATGCCTGTTGGTCCGCCCACATCTTCGCAGTGCCCACTGCGAGATCTCGGACGCGCTTGATCACGCCGACGCGCTCCGTCACTGAAATCGCGCCACGTGCGTCCAGCAGATTGAACAGGTGCGAACACTTCAGAACCTGATCGTAAGTTGCCAGCACCGGGAAGCGCTTCTTATCGGGATAGTCCTCGTATTGCGCAAGCAGTTCTTTGCACTCCGCTTCGTATTCGCCAAGCAGCCGCCACAGACGCTCGACATTCGCCATCTCAAAGTTATAAACCGAAAACTGCAACTCATCGGCCAGGCGCACATCCGCGTACTTCACGCCACGAGTCCACTGGATGTCGTAAACGCTCTCGACGCCTTGCAGAAATGCAACCAGCCGCTCCAACCCGTAAGTGATTTCGGCCGGCACCAGATCCAAGTCAATACCGCCGCACTGCTGGAAGTAAGTGAACTGCGTGATCTCCAGACCATCCAGCATCACCTGCCAGCCGACTCCCCACGCTCCCAGCGTCGGCGACTCCCAGTTGTCCTCTTCGAACTTGATGTCGTGCTTGGTGAGGTCGATGCCGATGGCTTCGAGGCTGCCTAGATATTGATCCAGAATGTCACCGGGCGAAGGCTTCAGGATCACTTGCAACTGCTGGTGCTTATACAGGCGGTTGGGATTTTCTCCGTAGCGTCCATCGGCGGGGCGGCGACTGGGCTGCACGTAGGCGACGCGATATGGCTTGGGTCCCAACACGCGCAGGAAGGTCTCCGGGCACATGGTTCCGGCGCCCACTTCGACGTCGTAGGGCTCCTGAATGATGGCGCCGCGCTCGTCCCAATAGCGCTTCAGCTTGAACAGGGTTTGCTGAAAAGAATCCATAGGAAGCTAGAGAGCCTCCAGCAATGGCACGGTCAGGAAACGGCGCTCGGCATGTTGCTCCATGGTGCGGATCAGAACGCGCCGCAGATCGCTCGCAGTAGCCTTCGACCACTCGCGCGGAGCCAGATCCGCAATGGACTTCTCAAACATTTCGTGAACGATTTCGACGGTCTCCTGGCTGACGCGGGCTTCAGGCCACAGACCCAACAGACGGACGGTCCAGACGGTGAAGTAGGTCACCGCGGCCCAGGCATCGCCACCACTGCGCAGATGCGCCAGCATCGCCACCATCAGGCGGAAGAACTTTTCGTTCGGTTCATGGGCGGGCAACAATTGTTCGGCGACCTCAGTGAAATAATCCAGCACCACACTCAACGCATACTCGGACTGCAAGCCGAACTGCGACTCGATCAGCTCGCAGCCGGACAGATTCACCAGCTCGGCGTTCTCCCTTTGGAAGTAAGCCATGCGGACTTGCGACAGCCGCTCCAGCCCGGAACCGAAAGGACTCTTCGGCCGGCGCGCCCGCCGCGCCACTCCACGCAATTTCCCCAGATCACGGGTTAGAAAACTGACGATCAGGTCCGCTTCCCGGAAAGGGTATGTGCGCAGGACGAAGGTCTCGCTCACCCGCGCAGGCATAGACTAAACGCAATATTTCAGGTTAACACGCGGGACGCCCTTTAGTCGCTCGCACGCGAGTTGCCGAGGCAATCCACGAGCCACCCTATGCTATCCTTTTCGCTTATTCATCACCATGAATAGCTGATGTCAACGAATTCTGTGGCTTGGCGAAACCCAAGACTGGCCGGCCGAATCCCGGAACTGGATGGCATCAGAGGACTGGCAATTCTGCTGGTTCTGTTGTATCACTACTTCCTGCTGGGCTTTCATCCAGCGATCCATACTTGGCAATGGTATGCACAAGCGCCGCTTCGCCTTGCCTGGAGCGGGGTTGATCTTTTCTTCGTCTTGTCCGGGTTCCTGATCGGCGGCATTCTCTGCGATGCGAAGAACTCGGACAGCTACTACAAGACTTTTTACGCTCGCCGGATTCATCGCATATTTCCGCTCTACTTTTTGTGGGTGGCGATCTTCCTGGTGGGTCTATTCTTGACCGGGCCTGAAAGCCCGAGCCCGCTGCGCTCCCTCTTCAATCGGGATCTGCCGTTGTGGCCCTATTTCGTGTTTCTGCAGAACTTCTTCATGTCCGCTCATCGTGACTTCGGAGCGCAGTGGCTGCGAATCACCTGGTCGCTGGCAGTGGAGGAGCAGTTCTACCTGGTGCTTCCGTGGATCGTACGAACGTTCACCACCAGAGGGCTCGCCATTGTGACGGCGGCCTCAGTCTTGTGCGCGCCGATATTCCGGTACGTTCTCTGGCTATCCGGCAACGACTACTTCGGCCCCTACACGTTACTCTTGTCGCGCGCGGATGGACTGGGCATGGGCGTGTTGATCGCCATCGCCTGCCGCAATGAGCGCACTTGGACCTGGCTGGCTGAGCGCCGCAAGTATCTCTACCCGGCACTCCTAGTGTTTGGCTGTGGGACGGCTCTCTTATATTTGCGGCACTATTTGGAGGACCGGCCTTTCTACGTTTTCGGGCTCTCCTGGGTGGCGGCATTTTACGCGACACTGCTGACGCTTACGGTGGTCAATCCGGGGCGGATCGAGACCTCGATCTTCCGCAACGTTCTTCTGGGAAAGCTTGGGACGATCGCCTACGCCGTATACATCTTCCATGAGGGAACAAATCGGCTGCTTCACTTTGCCGTTTTTGGTACCGAGCCAAATATTAAAGATTGGCAGTCACTCGCGATCACACTTTTGTCAGTGGTCATCGTAATGGTGCTGGCCGCCGTCTCCTGGCGATTCATGGAAAAACCGCTGATACGCAGCGCGCATACGAAGTATCTTTACGCGAACTAACGATGCCGGTGAATCGGTAAGGCTCGCAAGAGGCGCAGGCCGCATATGCCTGCCGCCAGGATATTGAAGACGATCCCCGTAACCCACAATTCGTTCCAAATGAAGGTCTCCCGGGGCAGCCCCAATACCTTCCATTCACCTGGCCACACCTCGCGGAACGGGCGCGGAAAAACGAGGTAAAGGTAGAGTGGCAACGAGGCACAACACGCGATCAAACCACATACGGCGGCAACTCGCGGGAACTTGAACGTCAAGATCAGCGCAACTATATATAGAAGCCCCCCTATGTCTTTGTTACCCGCGAGAGAACCGCTTCCAAATTCTGTCCCTTCGAACGCGAGGAAACCTTTCCAACTGACGATCACGGAGACGAGGCAAATCATCGCAAGTAACACATTCTGACCCATGCGGGCACTCAACTGCATGCGTTTCAATGTTGTTCCGTTTCCATCGCCGCAGGTTCTGGGACGATCCCCATTTCGATGTAGACCGGACGGATCGCGCGCCGAATTTCGGTCAGACGGCTAAAATACCAGAGCGATGCGCACAGGCACAAAACTCCGCCAAGGATCAGCGTGTTCGGAGCGCCCATCCAGGACGCGAGCATTCCGGCAAACAGGCTGCCGATGGGAACAAAACCAAATACCGACATCGCGTAGAACGACATCACGCGGCCGCGTTTATCGTCGGCGACGATGGTCTGCAGTATGGTGTTGCTGGTGACGATCTGCTGCATCATGCCGTAGCCCGCGCCGAACATCAGCACGAGCGACCACCACAGGGAGCGCGAGAGTCCGAACAGAATCAGCGAGCTGCCCAGGATGGCCGCGGCAATGCCCAGCCATTTGACAAGTCCTCGCACGCTGCGGCGCATCGCCAATGACATGGCGCAAGCCAACGCGCCCAAGCCGGTAGCGGCAGTCAAGAATCCGAGTGTATGGGCGCCTCCGCCTAGGACCTTATCCGCCACGATGGGCATCAGCACCGC
>CAZDGT010000114.1:0-1652 GCA_964504905.1 uncultured Bordetella sp.
CTGAACGCGCCGGTTCCGCCTTCGACGGAGATCACACACGATAAGCGCGGCGATATTTTCGTCGCCCGCAAGATGTATCGGGAAGCGATCGACTCGTATCAAGACGCGCTCACCGTTACTCCGCGAGATTCGCGCATCCACAACAAGATCGGGATCGCCTACCACCGCCAGGGAATGCTGGGGGAGGCGCGGCGCAGTTACGAAGCAGCAGCGAAGCTCGACACGAAGTACCCGGAGGCGGTCTACAATCTCGGAACTATCTACTTTGCGGAACGCCGCTACAAGAAGGCGCAGCGCGCCTACGAGAAAGCCCTCAAGATCGACCCCGACTCAGCGTCCATCTACAGCAACCTCGGGACGGCCCTATTTGCCCGCAGGCGCTACGAGCAGGCGACCAAGGCGTACATGAAAGCGCTGGAGCTGGATCCGGCAGTCTTTGAGACCGGCTCCCGGGGCGGTACGATGCTGCAGGACCGGACAGTCGAGGAGCGCGGCAAGTATTACTATCATCTGGCCCAAGCTTTCGCTGAGAACGGCCAGTATTCGCGTTCGCTGATCTATCTGCGACGCTCCATCGAGGAAGGATACGACAAGGCCAAGAAGGCGGACCAAGATCCGGCCTTCAAAGCGATGTACGAATTGCCCGAGTTTCTTACCGTCATGAATCCCGAGACCGCGGCGCTGCGCCAACCGGCCCCGCGGTAGCCGCGCTACGATCTCTAGACGGACGAATAGACGTCCGGTGGTCCCTCTTGAGGGTTTCGTTCGTCATCCCCCATCGTAAGAACCTGGCGATTCTCCAAGGCTCGGTTTCCTCAATACAGCGGCAGAAACTGCCTGCGGACTGGACGATCGAGGTCATTCTTGCAGACAATGCATCCGCCGAAGGCGCCTCCAGTTGGGCGCAGGCGGAGGGTTGCTTGGTGATTCAATTCGCCGAAAACCAAGGATTTGGACGAGCGGTGAATCAAGGGATTCGCGCTGCAACCGGCGAGTGGATCGTCGTCATGAACGACGATGTGGAATTGGAAGCGGACTGGCTGCGGCAAGTCCAATCAGCGATCGAGCAGACCCCAGCGGTTTGGTTCGTATGCGGCAAGACGCTGCAATACACTGATCGGGAGCACATCGACGGCGCCGGTGATGCGATCTGCCGAGGCGGCGCCGCTTGGCGTTTGGGTCACGGCGCTAAGGACGGCGGCTGCTTCAATCAATCCCGGGCGACGTTTTTTCCTTCGGCCACGGCAACAGCGTTCCGCCGGGAATTTTTCGATCAAGCCGGTGCATTCGACGAGACGTTTTTCGCTTATCTCGAGGACATCGACCTCGGCTTGCGTGCGGCGTTAGAGGGGATGTCAGGCGCCTATGCTCCGGCGGCGCGCGCTTATCACCGCGGAAGCGCCACCGGGCAGGCCTGGAGCGCTGATATGGTGCGCTGGATTACCGGCCACCAGTTGTTGTTGCTGGCCAAGTTCTATCCCGCAGGGCTGCTGCTGCGCAACGGTTGGAACATCCTCGTGGCGCAGAGCCTATGGTCGGGGCTGGCTGTATCCCGCGGTCAGGGCATGGCTTGGCTGCGCGGACTGGCGCTTGGCTTGCGGCGAGCCCGCAGGGTTCGGCGCAATGGCCGCCCACTGCGCACCAAGCCGCAA
>CAZDGT010000115.1:0-5334 GCA_964504905.1 uncultured Bordetella sp.
ACACATTCAGGTGAACGTGCCCCATGGTCATGCCAAATTCATTCGGCGGCTTCAATTGTGCGGAAGCGGCGCCGGCGAACACCAGCGTCAGGGCTGAAGCGAGAACAAGTCGTTTCGAATCCATGCTACAACCGCTCCAGACGAGTCGTCGCGTCGCCAAACTTGTCTAGCTTAATTCCCACGCGATCCATCAGGGATAAGTACAAGCTGCACATTTTGCGGTTATCGTCTCCGGCATCCAGATAGTTGAGCGAACGCCCGGTCTGGAGCGTCCCGCTCAAGCCTCCCGCCAGCACTAGTGGCAATCTCCGATTCTCGTGCAGGCGGCCGATCCACAGATTCGACAGGAACATCAGGCAGGAATTGTCCAGCACGGTTCCGTCGCCCTCCGGCATGCTATCCAACTTCGTGGCCAGATATGCAAGTTGGCTCAAATGGAACCGCGCGATGCGCTCATAGCCGTCGGACAAATTATTGTGTGACGCCGCATGATGCCCTTCACTGACTTCGAGGAACGGATAATACATCGCGGAAAGATCACGCGCCAATATGAGCGATGCCACGCGCGTGCGATCCGTCTGGAAGGCGATCGCGATGATGTCGCACATCAGGCGCGCATGATCCCGCAGATCCTCAGGCAGACCGTTCTGCGGACGCTCCATCGTGAAAGCAGGCCGGTTCTTCTGCTTCGCGAGCTCGTCCGATTGATCCTTAGTCTTGCGCATGCTATCGACGCGCTTCTCTACTTCACGAACGCTGGTCAAATACTCGTCCAGTTTAGCTTTGTCGTTGGAGCTGACCTTGCGGCTCAGAGTCTCGGCGCGATCCTTCACGCGGTCCAGAATGCTCAGGTTCCGCAGGCTGCCGCGATTTTCAAACAGATTGTCGAAGGCCAGAGAAGGATAAACTTCGACGGGCACCGGCGAGTCCGGAGTCTGCCACGAAATATGCGAACTGTACGCCATCGAGTAATTGGTCTCGTGGTAGCCGCTCATCGGCTGCTCGCACGCCAGCACGATACTCGACTGCGCCGTGTCCTGCCCGATCGTATTGGCGATCATCTGATCAACCGAGATACCCGAGTGGATGATCGCCCCCTTCTGAATTTCCGCGCCGGAGAGCAGGCTTCCCGTCTGCGGCGGGTGAATCCCATGCCCCGTGGCCGCTTTGTTAAAGAGGCCGTCGATCACATTGATCTTGTGCTTCAAAGGCTCCAACACAGACAATGTCTTGCTGAGTTTCATCTCCGCGCCTGACCCTTCCGCGCTCCAATGATTCTCATTGATCCCGTTGCCCATGAAGAGAACGCCGAAGCGCTTCGGGAATACCGCCGGGGAAGAGCTGGGGGCAGCCACCGCAGTCAGCGATTCCAGCCACGGCAACGCGACTGCGACTCCCGCGCCGCGAAGGACCGCCCGGCGGGAAATGCGAGAAGGACTGCTCGACGTTGACTTGGTCATCTTAAGTGCCTTTCTTATTCAGAAACTGAGGACTGGTGACGATCGTCTCCACCAGCGTACTAAAGCGATACGCCTTCGCGGATAATTTGCTCTGCATGAGTTCAACGAGTGGTTCATCCGAAAGCTGCAGAGACCGGTTCAGCGCATAAACCAGCAATTTCCGATCGAACCCTTCCAGGAAATCGCTCTGGCGATTCGTACGGATGTAGCTCAGCACGCCTTCCAAGCCAACGCCCTCGCTGCCGCCAGGGAAGCTAGCCTTGGCATCAATGGGACGCGCAGCCAGATCCTTCGTCCGCGCTTCGCCTACCGGTCCGTACCCCTCAAACGCCAGACCGAACACGTCGAAACGCGCATGACACGACGCGCACGCTGGATTGGCACGATGCTGCGCCAGCATGTCGCGGACCGGCAGATCCGATTTCGCCTCGTCCTGCGGCAACTCGGGCACCACCGGCGGCGGAGGCGGAATGGTCTGGCCCAGAACACGGTGCACCACCCAATACCCGCGCTTCACCGGACTGGTTCACAATCCCGGCGAATTCTGCGTCAGGAAGACCGACATTGGCAGCAGCCCACCGCGCTGGTAACGCCCGGCATCGTCAACCCGCACCCACGTCTCTTCGCCGCCTTTCACTTCCGGCATTCCGTAATGCTTGGCAAGCGCTGGATTCACAAACGTGTAGTTTCCATAAAGCAGATCGAGAACCGGGCGGTCATTGCGGATCATGTCCTCTATATAGCGAACAGGCTCCTGAAACATCGCCTCGCGCAGCTCACCGTTGAAGCTCGGAAAACGCTCCCGATCAACCGCGTTGTGTTGTTCGAAACGGCGGAAGTCGAGCCAATTGCCCGCGAATTCGGTCGCCAGTCCGCGTGCCCGAGGATCTTTCAACATCCGCCGAGTTTGCGCGACCAACACGTCTGGCCTTTGCAGATCGCCCGCCGCCGCGTGCGCGAGCAACTCCTGATCTGGCATGCTGGACCACAGGAAATAGCTCAGGCGGCTCGCTAATGCATAGGCGGAAAGCGGCCGCGCACCGGGCGCAGCGGAAGTCACGCGAGCATCCAGATCGATCCGATAACAGAAATCCGGCGACATCAGAATACTGACAATCGAATCGCGGATGGCCTCTTCATGCGT
Source organism: uncultured Bordetella sp. (assembly GCA_964504905.1). Taxonomy (GTDB): domain Bacteria; phylum Acidobacteriota; class Terriglobia; order Bryobacterales; family Bryobacteraceae; genus Palsa-187. The sequence goes on from CAZDGT010000115.1 coordinate 2,605, forward strand.
GAGTGCATTCTTCTCGCGCAGAGTGTGATAGTACGCCAGGATGTCGTCGTGCTCTGCCTTGGATAAAGGTCTGCGGTAAGCCCGCGCGGCAAACTGCAGCAGCGCTTCCAGGTGTTTCGGCTCCGCCTCCGCATGCATCTTTTCATAAGCCCGCAGCGTAGCATCGATGCGCTCAAAGTGATCCCGGATCGCCACCGGAGCCACAGGATCATTCTCTGCAAGCGGATCGGCTACAAAAAAGCGGTCGCGGACGCCCACTGGCGCGGGACTCTTAGGATCGGCGGTCGCCCTCGCGAGATAAGAGTCGCGCAAACCCAAAATGATAGGAGTGTCGGTGATCTCGTGATCCACGGGGCGCGGCGAGCTGGATTCAGCGCCCGTCCCGAGGACCTCGCCGCTCTGATTGAAGAAATATTGAATATAGGTGCGCGCCGTAAAACTGGAACCAAACTCAAATTCCACCCAAAGGCGGTCGAGCTCTTTCTGGCCTTTTTCATCAAGGATCAATTCCATGAGCGGCGCATCGTCACGGAAGAAGCCCAGCACACTGTGGTAACCGGCGCTCAACAGGCGCCCCTTGTCTTCCGAATCGTCCGGAAAATATCGGCCGCGTTCCGAAACGTAAAACTTATCCGGGAACACGGAAGCAAAGCGCTCAAAAGAGGCTTCGTGGCGCTTGCGCTCGGAGGCTGGAACCACCAGATCCGGATCGCCGAAGCGCTCTTTGGCTGAAAGCGCGGCCCAACGCGGAGCCGATTCCTGGTGTAGCCCCGGGTATTTCGGGATCTCTGGCATGACCTCAGGCGGATCGGTATCGTTACGCAGAACACTGGGATCGCTATGGCGGCGGTGGGTGGCGTACTCGCGCAACTTCCAGTTCAGCAACGGCTGCGAAGCGGGTGGCAATCCATTCACGCGCGGCGCAGTGAACTGCATGGCGGTGTGCGTGCGGATCTTGACAACGAAATCACGCATCGCGATGAACTTCGCCCGCAGATCCTCCTGCTGGTTCCCGCTAAGCTTGTTTGCAGCAGGCAGCGCTCGCCACATGCCTTGCAGCTTGGCGATGGGACCGACCTCTTGTTGAGCCACTACCGGCGCTTCTTCCAGAAGCTGCCAGATCATAGGCAGATACTTCGCGCTCACTTTGGCTTCCGCCGCCGTGGATGCGAGCGTCGCGTTGGGTTTGCCCAGCAGGGCACGATTCTTGAAACGCCAGGCGGCGTGAAAGTAATCTGCGTAATCGGTAGGCTGGCGCTGGTAGAAATCAACAATCCGGTGTGTTGCGTACTTGTCGCGGTCGGTATCAACCAACATTGGATGCGGCGAGAAGTCGAAACCGTCGGGCGTCAGCACCATGTGGTCGCCCACTTCACGCGCCGCCTGCAAATACTTCTTCAACAGCGCCGGCGACATCGTTAATGACTCGCCCGAGTTGTCGAACCCAGAGGTATTCGCGGGATCGACGGGAAATTCCCGCGCCGGACGCATATCCACGCCCGTCAGGTCGCGAATCGTGTAATCGTATTCGGCGTTGCTCAAGCGGCGCGCCAGCACCGGTCCCGGATCGCCCGCGTTCTTCCGCGCCTCTTCGGAGCGCATCGCTTGGATCCAATCGATCACCTGCCGGCGAGCCTCCGCCGACGGCTGCGGCATCTGCTTCGGCGGCATTTCCTTCGCCATGAGCTTGTCGCGCATCAGCGTCCAGCGGGTATAATCCCGGACGGCCGACTCCATCGTCGAGTAAGACTTTAGATCCAACTGCGCGGCTGCCGTCGCGCCGCTGTGGCACACGTAACAGTTCTGCGCCAGAAAGGGGCGAACCGTCTGCGTAAACTGCTGCTCCAGCTCAGCGGAACTGGCAGCCTGCGCCGTGGATATCGCGCAAATGGCGGCCATCCCCAGGATGGTGCGGCGCGGCATGAGCCTTAAAGTGTTCAAAACAGTGCTCAAAGTATCTTCCCGCACGATTATACAAGGGCCTCGCGTGGGCAGCAATGGGTGCCCCGCAGCGGGTCTCCGGTTTTGATATCATGGGCGGCGGTAAAGAGGAGAGCTTCCCTATGAACCTTGTGCGAGCACTGTTTGCGTTGGCCTGCGTGGCGTCCCTCCCGGTGGCCGCGCAGTCTCTCGACTACGATGTCTTCAAAACGAAGGTGGAGCCTATCTTCCTCACCAAGCGTCCCTCCCACGCGCGCTGCGTGGTGTGCCACGCTGGAGCCAACAACGCCTTTCGCCTGCAGCCTCTCGACAAGGGCGCGACGAAGTGGACAGAGGAACAGTCCCGCAAGAACTTCGAAACAGTTTCGCGTTTGGTGAAACCCGGGGATCCAGATGGCAGCCACTTGTTGAAGCAGCCCCTGGCTCACGAAGCCGGCGGAGAAGAATTCCACTCCGGCGGACGGCAATTTACTACCAAAGACGACCCTGCATGGAAAACCATCGCGGACTGGGTCCGCGCCGCCAAGTAAAGCGGTCTAAGGAACCACTACGGTGCCATTCCGCTTGGGCACTTCGCCAACCGGGATGCGGCTCACTTCCTTCATGCTCTTGGCATCCACAGCGGAGACATAGTTCGCGCCCGCGTTGGCCACGTAAACAGTCTTGCTGTCGGGAGTGAACGTGAGCCAGTCCGGCGTCGAAGCCGTGCCTACATAACCCTGCAGCTTCAAATCCGGCAGTGAGTATGCGAAGATGCCCGCGGCTTGCGAACTATTCACCCACAGAGTC
>CAZDGT010000116.1:0-2395 GCA_964504905.1 uncultured Bordetella sp.
CGTGGGGGGTTTGGTTTCCCTATCGGCCGGGGGCGAAAGGCACCCGGTAGTTACGGCTTTAACGGCCAGGCCCGCGCCTGCAGCCGCGCCTGTAACCAGTATTTCGATTACGCCAGCGACGCCTCCGCAGCCCGAACCCGAGAAAAAATCACGGGGTTTTTTCGGGCGTCTAAAGGACATTTTCAAGTAGCAATCTAGGTCGACGGCAGCCCGGCGCTCCTCATCTTTCGGTGCTAGAGTAGTTGACGAGAGGAGGAGTCTTATATGTCGCATCTCTCCTTCATTCTGATATTGGCTTGGCAGGGAATACCGACCCAGAACGCGGCGAATACCCCCCCGGCCCAGCCGGATCGGCCGCCGCTCTCCGCCCAGCAGCGCGGCGACATTTTCATGGCGCGCAAGATGTACCGCGAAGCCATCGAAACCTATAGAGAGGGTCCGGAAACAGCGTTGCTGGTGAACAAGATCGGCATCGCCTATCACCAGCTTGGGGAGTTCAGCAGCGCCGAAAGGAGTTATCTGCGCGCGGTGAAGCTGGACCCGAAATATACCGAAGCAATCAACAATCTCGGAACGGTTTACTACTCGCGGCAATCCTACCGGCGGGCCATCAATCAGTACAAAAAAGTTTTACGGATCAAGCCGGATTCCGCGCCCACGCTGGCAAATTTGGGATCGGCGTACTTTGCGCGTAAGCAGTACGAACTTGCCTCGGAAAGCTACCAGAAGGCTCTGGCAATTGATCCGAACGTGTTCGAGAGCCGCAGCGGAGTCGGCGCGATGGTGCGCGACCGCGCGGTGGGAGATCGTCCTACGTTCTTCTACTACCTGGCAAAGAGCTACGCGAAGCAGGGGATGAACGATAAGGCCCTGAACTACATCCGCAAGGCCCTGGAAGAAGGCTTCAAGGAACGCAAAAAATTTGTGGAGGAACCCGAGTTCGCGGCCCTGCAGAAAGATCCCGAGTTCCAAAAACTCATCACCGCGGAGCCTAAGGTCCTCTGAAGCGCTCCTTCCTTCTGGCAGTTCTAGCGCTGTCCGCCTGTTCTCGCGCCCCGCAGCGGGCGGTGGAGCGCATGGCTATTCTGCCGTTCTCTAACTTGACTGGAGACCCGGGGCTTGACTGGATCGTGAGCGCCGGTCCGAATATTCTGGCCGAGGAACTGGCGGGTGGCACGCATGTGTACCCGTTACGCGCCACCAGCGTAGGGACCGCCGCTTTGCAGGGAGCAACCCAGTTGCTGCACTGCACGTTTTCTCAGCACGGAGGGGCGTTCCAGTTCTCGTACGCATTGGAAGACGCGGAAAGTCACCGCATGACTGCTACCGGTTCCCTGGAAGGCACAATCTTATTTGCAGCAAACACGCTGGCGCTAAAGCTGGATGCTGGAGCGCTGCCGTTCTCGACTCCCAATCCAGCCGCAGTGGAGGCTTGGGGACGCGGCGAGTTTGAGCGCGCAGTGACGCTCGATCCGGATTTCGGGACGGCGTGGCTTTCCTGGATCGGACAGACGGCGCGGGACGGGAAACCCGAAGCTGCCGCGGTACTCGCCGAGAGGGCGCTGGCGCGTGCTTCCTTACGGTCACCGTTAAATAAGGCGCAAATCCAGCTGAACGCAGCGCTGCTTCACAAGGACGAAACGGGGCGGATCGCAGCGCTCAAGGAGCTAGCCAGGCTGGCTCCGCGTGACGCCGGCGCGTTCATGGGATTGGCGGAAATCGAGCAGCGGCATCGGCGGTACTCTGCTGCTATCGAGCTTTATAAGCACGTTCTGGATCTTGAGCCGGTGAATGCCGCGGCTCTCAACTCGCTGGGTTATGCCCAAGGCGAGAACGGGGATTTGGAAAGCGCCAAGAAGACCTTCGAAAGTTATGGCCAACTCCCGGGACAGGCGAACAACGCCTTGGATTCCCTGGGTGAGGTCCACTTCATGAACGGAAAGTTTGCGGAGGCGGAAAAATATTTTGCGCAGCTCTCGGCGCGCGAACCGAATTTTTTGAACAGTGCGCCTATGATGAAGGCTGCTTACGCCCATTGGCTGGCCGGAGACTTGGCGGGCGCCGACGCGCTGATGCAAAAGTACCTCGATCTCCGTTCCAAACAATCCGACACATCGGTGGCGTGGCGCGAGGGTGTCTGGCTCTATGCCACGGGACGGCGGGAGCAGGCTCTGGCGGCACTGGCCAAGGTACCGCCCAGTCAAGCCGCTAACATGGATCGCCAGCGGGCAATTTGGCGGGCGCCAACCCAACCATCCCAAGACATCAATCAACTGAAGGCACTTGTCGAGAACGCGAATCCTGCGGCGGATGGTCTCCAACGGACTCTTTATGCAGAGGCGCTGGTGCGGGCGGGCCGGAACGACGATGCGCGCGCCGCGCTAAAGCTGTGGCC
>CAZDGT010000117.1:0-9568 GCA_964504905.1 uncultured Bordetella sp.
GTGGTTCCCGGGGAGAGCGATACGGTGGTCATCGCGTCCGGACATAGTGTGACTGTTGACGGAGAATATATCATTGCGAAACTGACGGTCCAGGCGAATGCCGTGATGCAGTTCGATAGTGTGAGCAGATTCATCAATACCATCGGTGACGTGATCGTCGACGCGTTCGGAAGCATCATTCCCTCCGCTTCGTTCGCTGCCGGGGCGGCATATCATGGGATCGGTGTCGGAGGGAATCAGGAAGCCCAGGAAACTGGACTGCATCTCTTCCCAGTTCTGCAGGCCCCAGAAGACCGTCTGCTGCGCGTCAGGATTGAACTTATTATTGGCCGAGTTGTCATAGTGAACGATGGTTACGATGCGCGTACCTTTGGGCACCACAAGCGGTTCCGTCAAGGTGTAGCCTAGCTGCCAGTTGAAATCCCACTTGCCCTTGAATGCGGTTTGCGATTCACCAGTGGGATAGATCAGCCTTAGCTCATAATCCTTGGCGCGCAGGTGCATGTGCGGCTGAATGTAGGTCAACTTCGCGTCAACGCCCAGCGTGCTCTCTGCCACCACTTCGGCATTCGCATCGCCTGCCGGGATCACCAGATTCGACGCAGACGGCGTCCCCGGCGAAAGGTAATAGCGCACCTTGGGCTGGCTCTTGGCCAGCACCAAGCCGACCTTCGAAACATCGGAAGTAGTTTCGCCAGAGGCCGTGTAGTGCAGCTCGAACACGAAGTCCGAGCCTTTGGGAATCATCTTCGCGGAGCCGCCAATATCGAAAATCTGCGGACCTAAACCGGGATTGAACTTGCCCAGAATATCGTTGCCGTCCGTCGGATAGTTGCCGCCAGTCTGTCCGCCTTCCTCTTCATAAGGCTTGCCGACCACCGCATTCGCCATCCAGCGCGAACCGGGAGGTATCACCCAAACCTTGCCGTGATGCAGAACCTTGGGATTGCTGGGGCGCATTTCCGCAGCCTCCACCCACAGATCCTGCGTGATGTTGCCTTTGACGCGGATGAACTGATAGTTGATGGTGCCCCTGGCCGGAATGGGGAACGCCTCCGGCATCTCGACAACCATGTCGGGTTTGATGCGCCAGCCTGCCGGGAAAGTCTTCGCTGGAGGCTTGTCCTTCGCGTTGCCTTCGGGAGCGCCGTTATCTGCCCACTCTGAAATGATGGCGATCTCTTCCGGACTCAGGCGCCGGTCATTGGCGAAGTGCCCGTACTTTGGGTCGGCAAACCACGGAGGCATCTTCTGGGTGACTACGGCCAGTTTGAGAGCCTTGGCCCAGGGCCGCGCTTCCGAATACGTCAGCAGCGACATCGGCGCGACTTCGCCCGGGCGGTGGCACTCCTGGCAGTTCTTCTGCAGAACCGGTAGGACGTCCTTATTAAAAGTGACGTTGTTGGAGGCGGCCATCGCGGCCATCCCTAGAAAACTGCCCACGAGCGAAAAGCTAAGCATCCTCATCCGAAGGGGCCTCCTTGGCGAAGCTGGCACTGCGGATTCAGTGTATCGCGCCAAGGCTTCGGGTGCACTGGGTAGTGCGTTGTGATACATTACTCTGAGCTTGAGCATTTGAATAAAGAGGAGAGAAACATGTCCAGTTCCTTGATGTTGCGACGATTTGTTATAACGGCGTTCGTGGCTGCCACCTGCGTGTGGATCGGATCGGTGATTGCCGCCGAATTAACCCCGGCGCCACTGAATCCAGCGGCGATCAACATCCAACTCCCGAAAGATATTAAGTGGAACGAGAGCAAATCCGGTTCCGCCACCTATGTTGTGGCTGGCGACCCTACCAAGCCCGGTTTTTACGCGGTTCTGACGAAGTGGCACGCGGGCCATTCCAGCCGTCCGCACTTCCATCAGAATGATCGCTACATCCAAGTTCTTTCTGGAACCTGGTGGGTGGGTACCGGAGCCAAGTATGACCCGGATCACACAACTCCCGTTCCGGCCGGCAGCTTCGTGAAACACTTTGGCAAGCAGATCCACTATGACGGCGCGAAGGAAGGCGATACCGTGCTCTTGATCATGGGCGACGGTCCCGCGGCCTCTACCCCGGCTGAAGCGAAGTAGCTTCCCACCAATCTTCAGATAACCTCCTAGGGAGCCGCCATACGCGGCTCCTTTTGCTTATTTTTCCTTCATTTTTGGGCTTTTTAGCGGAAATCTGTTATTCTGCTGATTCGACCTACCCTCTATGCTGTACTGCCGTTGGCCCGTCACGTTTACTCTCCCCCTTGTGCTTTTGCTGAGTGCCTGTAGCGCGCCAAAACGAGTTGCGGCGGCGGAGAGTTTGCTCAGCGCCCAGAGCAACGTCCCCCACTCGCGCGAAGCCAACGACGTCGCCCGGTTTTTGGCGGGTATGCCGGGAACTCCCGGCAGCCCCTATGCGCAGTTGGAGGCAACCGGAGCTTGGAAAGAACACCGGCGCATCCTGGACGCCGCCTGGCGCGCGGCTGAGGAGGACTTGCTTTCAGGCTTCCGCAAATTTCAGGTGGACGAGCTAAACGATCCCGCCTTGCAGAACGCGGCCGTGCTTTACCCATTCAGTGGCCCGGACTCGCTCACCGCGACGTTGTACTTTCCGCACAATCCCTTGTATGTGATGGTCGCGCTGGAGCCGGCCGGCACTCTCACTACTCCGCAGCAAATCGCCAAGAAGGATCTGCCAGGATACTTGAGCGCCATCCGCGATACGACGGCCTCCGAGCTGGGCCGCAGCTTCTTCATCACCCGCCAAATGGACCGTGAGTTCCGCGGTCAAATCACCGACGGCTTGCTGATTCCGATTCTGCAGTTGCTGGTCCGGACAGGCCACACCGTGGAGGGGTTCCGCTATGTTCGTCTAGACGAGGCCGGGCAGGTGATCAATCGCGCCCCGGACTACAAGGCGCCCACGCGCTACGGCAACAAGGGCGTGGAGATCGAGTTTCAAAATGACGCCGATTCATCGGTTCACCATCTGTTCTATTTCTCTGTGAATCTATCAAACGACCGCCTGCACGAAAACACGCCCTTCCAGAAGTATTTGTCACACCTGACGGGAACGGTTTCCATGCTGAAGGCGACATCTTATATGCCGCACCAGCCTGGGTTTTCCATGATCCGCGATGCCTTGACTACCAACAGCCGAGCGATCTTGCAGGATGACTCCGGACTCCCCTTCAAAAAGTTCTCAACCGAGCAGTGGAAGGTGCAACTGTATGGCGACTACAACCAGCCTTATGGCAGTTTCCGGTGGATGGAACAGGCGGATCTGCGGGACGCCTACAGGACCACGGGCCCCAAGCCTCTGCCCATGCATGTCGGGTACGGCTACCGGCGGATCACCTCGAACTTGCTCCTCGCAAAACGCGTGAAGTAATCGTGCCAGACGCACTCGCGGGCCTATCCGGGCAGGAAGCCGCGCGGCGGCTGCGCGAGAGCGGGTTTAACGAGCTTCCGTCGTCAAAGCCCAAGAGCCTTCTGCGCATCGCGGGCGATCTGCTGCGCGAGCCGATGCTGCTGTTGCTGGTCTCTTGTTCGGGCATCTATTTTCTATTGGGTGATGTTCGGGAAGCGCTGGTTCTCGCGGTGTTCGTGAACCTGGTTATCGGCATCGAGATCTACCAGCAGCAGAAAACCGAACGGGCGCTCGAAGCCTTGCGCGATCTCTCCAGCCCTCGCGCGCTGGTGATTCGTGACGGCCGGCGGCAGCGGATCGCGGGACGCGACGTCGTCCCCGGGGACATTTTGGTGCTGGCGGAAGGCGATCGCGTGCCCGCGGATGCGGCGCTTTTCTCGGCAACTAATTTGTCCGTGGACGAATCCCTGCTCACGGGCGAATCCGTGCCAGTGCGCAAACAGGCGGCGCCAGAAGAAACCGCAATGGATTCACCCGGGGGAGACGATCTCCCCTTTGTCTATTCCGGAACGCTGATGGTGCAAGGAACGGGAATGGCTCGCGTGCTCGCCACGGGCTTGGGTACCGAACTCGGCAAGATCGGCAAGACTTTGCAAGCCACGAAGTCCGAGCCGAGTCTTGTGCAGCGCGATACGCGCCGCGTGGTGCGCGTCATGGCAACGGTGGGATTGGGATTGTGCGTGTTGCTGGCGGTGATCTACGGCATCGCACGTGGCGACTGGCTGCGCGGTTTTCTGGCCGCGCTCACCATGGCCATGGCAGTGTTGCCGGAAGAGCTGCCCGTGGTGCTCACGGTGTTCATGGCGCTGGGCGCATGGCGCATGTCGCGGGTGCATGTGCTGACTCGCAACACACCGTCCATCGAGATGCTGGGCGCTGCCACCGTCCTGTGCGTAGACAAAACCGGGACGCTAACGCGCAATCAGATGGCGGTCACGCGGCTTCTGGCAGGCGGCGACTTGCTGGATGTGTCCGCTGCCGTTACTCCCGCGGGGCTGCCCGAACAATGGCATGCCCTGCTGGAATTCGCAGTGCTCTCCACGCAAGTAGAGGCGCACGATCCCATGGACCGGGCGATCCGGGATCTGGGTGAGCGAACGTTAACGGGCACCGAACACTTGCATCGCGATTGGTCGCTGGTTCGCCAGTATCCCTTAGCTCGGCATCTGCTGGCGATATCGCAGGTGTGGCGCTCCCCCGATGGCGCCGATTACATCATTGCAGCCAAAGGCGCCCCCGAAGCCATCGCCGATCTTTGCCATCTGCCGAAAGGCGAAGTAAACACTGTGCTCGCTGCCGCGACCAAATTAGCGTCGGATGGACTGCGCGTGTTGGGCGTGGCTAAGTCCCACTTCAGCTCGCTGAATCTGCCAGGCGATCAGCATGACTTCACTTTTGAATTCCTCGGCCTGCTTGCGCTGGCCGATCCGCTGCGGCCCACGGCAGCGGATGCCGTGCGCGAGTGCCGGGAAGCAGGCATCCGCGTGGTGATGATTACGGGCGACTATGCGGAAACCGCCAGAAGCATTGCACGCCAGGCAGGATTGGATGAATCCGCCGGCACTATCACCGGCCCGGAGTTGAGCGCCATGGACCCGGCAACGCTGCGGGGGCGAATTCGCGAGATCAGTATTTTCGCGCGCGCCGTACCCGAACAGAAACTGCGCCTGGTGGAGGCGCTCAAGGCCAACGGTGAGATCGTGGCCATGACCGGCGATGGGGTGAATGACGCGCCGGCTCTCGAAGCCGCGCACATCGGCATTGCCATGGGACTGCGTGGCACGGACGTAGCTCGCGAAGCCGCGGATCTGGTGCTGCTGGACGACGACTTCTCGTCCATCGTAAAAGCTGTGCGCATGGGCCGCCGTATCTTCGACAACCTGAAGAACGCAATGGCATATATTCTCGCCATCCACGTCCCCATCGCAGGACTCTCTTTTCTCCCCGTGCTCCTTGGCTGGCCGCTGATTCTGGGGCCGGTCCACATCGCGTTTCTCGAATTGATCATCGATCCTTCTTGTTCGATCGTCTTCGAAGCTGAGGAAGAGGACGCCGGTATCATGCGACGGCGGCCACGTTCCTCGACGGAGAGCCTGTTCCAGCGCCGCTTTATCGGATTGAGCGTGCTGCAAGGTGCGGGTATGCTGGCAATCTCGCTGGCAATTTTTGCAGTGGCACTCTCGCGCGGTCAGGGCGAAGCAGACGCACGCGCCCTCACATTCACCGCGCTGGTGCTGATGAATCTGGCGCTCATAGCCACCGACCGTTCCCGTTCCCTCAGCTTTTGGGAAAGCCTGCGCAAGCCGAACGCCGCCATGTGGTGGGTAACCGGCTCCGCGCTGGTTCTCCTGGCGATGGTGTTGTACGTTCCCTGGCTGCGGACCTTGTTTCACTTCAGCACCCTGCACCCGGACGACATCGTTTTGTGTCTCGGCGCTGGCATCGCCGGAGGCGCGTGGTTTCAGATGCTGAAACGCCTGTCTACTTCTGGCTCGCGGTGAGCGCCTGGTCCAGATCCCACAGAATGTCGTCGAGATCTTCCAATCCGATGGACAGGCGGATCATATCGGGCTCGACCCCGGCCGCCTTCTGTTCCGCGGCGCTTAGCTGCTGATGAGTAGTGGACGCCGGATGGATCACCAGGCTCTTGGCGTCGCCCACGTTCGCCAGATGCGAAAGTAGTTTGGAGTTGTCCACCAGTTTGCGCCCCGCTTCGTACCCGCCCTTGACGCCGAAACAGAACACCGCGCCCGCGCCCTTCGGCAAATACTTTTTCGCCAGGTCGTGATACTGATTGCCGGGGAGGCCGGGATAGTTCACCCAAGAGACGCTCTTGTGCCCCGTGAGAAATTTCGCCACTGCCACGGTGTTGGCAACGTGCCGGTCCATGCGCATTCCCAGCGTTTCGATTCCCTGGATGAACAGAAATGAATTAAAGGGGCTGAGGCACGATCCGATGTCGCGCAAGCCTTCGACGCGCGCGCGGATGATGAACGCGATGGGTCCAAAGACTTCGCTGAAGTTCATGCCATGGTAGGCCCGTGACGGCTGATTGATCTGCGGGAAGGCGCCCTTCGTCCAATCGAATTTGCCGCCGTCGACGATCATGCCGCCGATCGAGTTGCCGTGCCCGCCCATGAATTTCGTGAGCGAGTGCACTACGATGTCGGCGCCGAAATCGATGGGGCGGCACAGGTAGGGCGTGGCGAAGGTGTTGTCGACCACCAGCGGAATGTTGTGCTCGTGTGCGATCTTGGCCACCGCTTCAATATCCAGCACTCCGCCGCGTGGATTGGAGATAGTCTCGCCGTAGAGGCACTTGGTTTTGGGCGTGATGGCCTTGCGGAAGTTTTCCGGATTATCGGGATCGACGAACTTGACGTTGTAGCCCATTTTGCGGAAGCTGACGTCGAACTGCGTGTAGGTGCCGCCGTAGAGCGTGGTGGCGGCTACCATTTCGTCGCCGGCTTCCATCAGGCTGTTGATGGTGATGAATTGCGCCGACTGACCGGACGACATGGCCAGGCCCGCGACGCCGTTTTCGAGTGACGCCACGCGCTGCTCCAGCACATCCGTGGTGGGATTCATGATGCGCGTATAGATGTTGCCGAATTCCTGCAGCGCAAACAGATTGGTAGCATGCGCGGAATCCTTGAAGACGAAGGAAGTGGTCTGGTAGATGGGAACCGCGCGCGCGCCGGTGGAGGGATCCGGCTGATATCCATGATGCAAGGCGCGGGTATTAAATCCGAAGACGCGGTCTGTGGTGTCGGCCATAGCGACCATTCTATACGAGGGACCGGGAAGAAATCGGCGTTCAGCGGGATTTTTTGGTGGCCTTGTTGGCCGCCACGATGACGGACTCCCGGTCGCCGCGGTTCCAGGCGTCGTGGATCTGCTGCTCGCTCAGATCCGTGAGGCGTCCTGTGAGAATGAATGCGGGCAGCGCGTGCTCCAGAGTCTTCCAGCGCGACATTTCGGTCAGCGCGGGAAGAGCGCGCTCGCGCAACTGGCTGAGTACCTGGACGTCGTGCCCGTCGGTCAAGAGCAGCAGCGCTTTCAGGGCGCGTTCGCGGTCAGACCAGGAGAGCGAGTGCAGCATTTCTATGAACCAGGTGGGCTCCAGTTTGACTCCGGAATCCGGGTGCAAGCGTTCGTAGACAGTCAGGGCGACGATGGCGCGCGCCGCGTTGGAGCGGACACCGGGGTCGGCGTCGCGCAGCGCGAACTGGAGGTCGGCTGCCACCTGATCTTTCTTGGGAGCGTAGCCGATCAGAAAGGCGGCAATCGCCCGCTGTTCATCGTCGGCGGAATTGCGGAGCACATTCCGCAGCTCAGCGAGATGCTCTTGCGCGACGCCTGGAAATTCCTGCTGAATCTCGTGCACCAGTGGATCGGCCATGAGAGAGTGGCCGCGCGTAAGATCTTCGGCCGTCGCTCCACGCCGGACAGCGGATTCGAATGCGTCCAGAAAACGGCGGTAGAGGGCGGTGATTTCGGGCGCCAGCGTGACTTCGCCTTCGGGAGGCTCGCGCAGGTCGAAGTGGGGCGCGCCGCGCTCTTCAATCCCTACGTAAAGTACTATCTTGCCGCCGTCACAGCAGACAGCTTCAAGATGCGACTCGACTACTCCTGGAATCTCGTCCAGCCGTTCTTCCACGTTGGCCTTCGAGGGCGGGAAGGGATCGCCTTCCCTGAAGCCGAGCGTCTTTCGGATACGGTCCTGTGAGACCTTGTTCAACCCATAGAAATCGATGACGCCAACCGTGGGACTGCTGAGCGTGGGCGCGCTGACAACGGGGACAGCCGGGACGGGGGCCTGCCCGCTCGCGGCAGCCGCCAGCGCTATCAGCAGACAGATAATTGAAAGGAGCCGCATTTTCTTTCTAGACGCGCGGCGGGCTGTTTTCGCTACGCTTGTTTCTCTGCCATCGGGCCAATGATGGGCAACACCCAACGCTCGCGGTTATAGGCCTTGTACATCAGCATCAACCACAAGATGAAGACGCCTAACCCCGCGCCCAGATGCAAGATTACGCTCAGAATCGCTCCCAGGAAAGGAATCGGCAGCACGACGATGCTAACGACGGAGATACCGATAAACACGGCGATCCACGCGATATTCAGGAATATGGATTGGAAAGCGTGAAAACGAATCAGACGGTTCTGGTTGTACGGAGCCAGAACTAAAAACAGCACGCCGGTCAGCAGGCCCAGTACGTAACACAGGGCGCAGGCGAGGTTTTCCTCCAGGCCGGCTGCTTGAGCAGTAGGTGCGGGACCAGTTGTCGGATAGGGATTTGATGCTGGCGGCGGGGGCGGGGGAGGAGCGGAACTGGCCGCCGACCCTGAGGAAGCGCCGGCCGCGGGGGCCGGGGCGCCGCATTTCGCGCAAAATCTTCCTTGTACTTCGGCACCTCAGTTCGCGCAGAACACCATTTCGGTTCTACCTCCGCCTCTCAAATGTACTCGAAACCGGGCGGGGGCGCAATCACAAATGCGCCTTTGGGGAATGCCTTTCACGATTCGTTCCAAGCACTGCTACACTGTGGCTCAATGGCCTTGCGCCAGGTCTGACGGAGGGACACTCGCATGAAGTGGTACTACTCGGACGCCGGAAATCAGGTCGGGCCAATCGAAGAGACCGAACTGAATCGCTTGGTCACAATGGGTTCTATCCGCGCGGATACGCTGGTATGGCATGAAGGCTTGGCTGCCTGGCAGCCGCTGGGCGTGGTGCGCGGGATGCCCGCAGCCGCGGTCGGCATTGCCGCCCGGCACTATGGCGGGTTCTGGATGCGCTTTCTCGCGCGGATCATCGATGGCATTATTCTTGGTGTCGCCAATGCCATCCTGCGCATTCCTTTCATGCTGATGTTCGGGCTTGGTATGGGTGGCGGCTTAGGGCGCGGGACGGGTGGAGCGATGATTTTCGCGCCGGCCATGATCGGCGTTTTGGGATTGTCGATGGTGATCGGAATGGCGATCGGCGTCGCCTATGAGGTGTACTTTTTGACAGCTCACGGGGCCACTCCCGGAAAGATGGCGTTGGGTCTGCGCGTGATTCGTGCGGACGGCTCCCCGCTAACACCCATTCTGGCGCTGGCAAGACATTTTGCATCCTGGGTCAGCGCCATGATTTTGATGATCGGCTATATC
>CAZDGT010000118.1:0-2323 GCA_964504905.1 uncultured Bordetella sp.
CAAGAATTGCAGTGCGGGCAAGCGCATCCTGCTCCTCAAGTTTGAAACCGGCGGTCACGGGATAGATCTTCGGAAAACCGGGTTTCGTTTCGTCCCAGCCGGAATAATCGGACCACAGGGACAGGCGGCGACGGTCGAGTCCCTGAAAAACCGGATGCTCCGGGCGCTCGGGATTGATGTTCATCTGCTCGCGAAACGGGCGGGTCTTGGGAGGATAATCTGTGGCATTGGGCGAGGAAGTGAAGAACGCAACCTTTTCGGGAAGCCAATCCTGATGCGTGGTGCCCGGCTCGGGCCGCAGGCACAATATCCGGCCGCCAGCGCGAAGGAATTCTTTGAGCTTGTCCTTCTGCGCTGCCAGCGCGGCATCTCCCGCGCCTTCGCCGATTACCAGGGTGGACGACATGGACAGCAAAGAAGGGTCCGAGATCTTCTTAAACTGGATGCCCATTTTCTGAAGCGCCTCCGAGGTTTTGCCATTCGGATCGTACAAGGTGACCTCGCTCTTGGGAGCCGGTGACGCCTTTTTCCAATCGTCGCCGGCGATGAACAGGCCGGTCCAGTTGGTTGAAACTGGAGAGGAAGTCGCGACACTTCCGCACAGGGTGTATTCTCCGGTGGCCAGGGTCCCGGGCAGGTCGAGTTCGATCGCCTGACTCCACGTTCCGTAGTAGGGTATGCTCGGGAGTTGAATCTTTCCTTTCACGCGCGAATCGGCGCGCTGGCCGCGCAATTCATAATTCAACGTCGCCCCCGAAAGCGCGCGGCCATTCTCCGAATCGTTGATGATGTGCGCGATCACCCGGACCTTCGTGCCCGCATAGGCCTGCGGCGTCCACAGTTCCCAGCTTAGGAGGACCGGCTGATAGGAGATACCCATCTGCTCCATGGCGGGCTTCGGTTTCATCTGGGCAAAATTGGTAATGCCCTCCCAGTTGTGGAACAGGATGGTGAACGGCATCAGGCCAGAGAGGCGTGGATTGAGAGGCCGCATGCGGCGAAATGATTCCGCGGCATGGCCGACCATGAACGCTTGATAGTGCAACGCGTCGTCGCGCAGGTTGCCCGAATGACCGATCCAGCCCAGTTGCGGCGCAAGTTGTTTGCTGCGGATGATGTTGAACTCGCCTGCCCAGCCGGTGAATGAGCCGACGCACTCGGTGAATGTGAGCGGCTGGTTCTTCGCAGGGTCGCCGAAGAGCGGCGTGGGATAGAGCTGGTCACGAAGATTATAGTAGGTGAGGAAGGAATTGTAGTACCAGCCCCAGTAACGATGCACGTCGCAGACGTCCCCTTCGCGGCCCTCGCCGTAGCCGGCGTTGCCAATGTAAGGACGGGTGGCATCCCAGCTTTTCAATACCGCATGGGCGCGGGTCAGGAACTGGCTGTAGCCTTCCCCACGTGAACCGCTGACCGGAAGCTCGTTCGCCAGAAGATACATCACGATGCTCGGATGCGAAGCGAACCCCTCAAGCAGTTTGCTGTAGACGGCGATGCTTGCATCGAAATCCTTGGGAGCGGATTTTTTGACCGGGTCGTAGCCGTAGGGAGAGCCGTAATGGCCCGCATACATCATCATGCCCAGCTCGTCGCACACATCAAACCAGACCTGCGAATCATCCACCGTAAGGCGGAATATGTTTACATTTTGCGATTTGAGATAACGAACATAGGCCTCCGCGAACGCGCGCGATTCGCCCGTCGCCGGCGGAATGGTGCGCCCCGGCGGATTGATGGCAATGCCCCGCAGAAATACCGGCCGGCCATTCAACTGAAACTGGCCGTTCTTGATCTCAAAGGTGCGAAAACCGATGCGGACGGCTTTGGCAGCAACCGGCTTCCCATCCTTGCTGGCGGTGACTTTAAGCTGATACAAAGTTGGCGAGTCGGGATTCCAGAGCTCGGGTTTCAGCCCGGAGATGGTGTTCGTGAAGGTGGCTGGATCGGATTTGCCGACAACTGGAGTAAAGGCTCCTCGCCAGAGTGCAGGACCGCCGCGGGAGGGAATGATTTCCGCGTGGAACTGCACGCCATCAAAGGATTCACCAGTCGCGGGAGCAAGTTCGACCCGGACACTGTCCGCGGCAGTGATGGCAATAAGCTTCTGGATTTCAAGCGCGGCGGCGATATGGGTTCCCAGGGCTGTCCCCAGCAGGCCCGCGAGCCAGACAAGGTTCGGTAACACGCGGCGACAATGCCGCGGACTCGCCTCCGCTCCGTCCTTTATTGGATTCACATTCATTCGTTGTTCGCTTTTCACCATTTGCATAACCGCATTATGCGCCGAACGAGTTGCACTGCCAACCCGCCGCAGCGCGCACGA
>CAZDGT010000119.1:0-2139 GCA_964504905.1 uncultured Bordetella sp.
ACGCCTGCCTCGATCATCGCCAGAATCATCCGATCCCGCATCCGACGGGCCTCGGCCGTGCGGCCACCGCACGGCAGGCTCACAGCTTCGGCGCCACTGTAACCGTCCCTCTCGCGCTTAGCGGCGGTACGCGGGTCAACACCCATCGTCCGCGCGAGCTGCGACCGCGGCAGCCCGTTGACGCGAGCGGTGTTCCGCTTGTTGCCGGACTGCACGACAGGACTTGCAAGCCGGAGGTTCCCGGGTTCGTAGTTCCCGTCGTTGTTGATGCGGTCGATGGTCAATTGCTGCGACCGCGGGCCGGAAAACGCTGCTTCGAGGGGTACACCCTGTGGCAGCGGCAGGGCAAGGACGTACTTAACGAACGCCGTCTTGCCGTAGACCGGGTCGAGCCAGCCGATCCATACGCCGATGCGGCGCCCGCCATAGTTTGCCCAGTCCTTGTTTTTTGCGTTCGTACACCGGTCGATGATCTTCCGCAGCCGGTTCTCCAGACTGCGTACGATTGCCTTCAAGTTCTTCAGTTTCATTGGAACTCCTTGGTGTTGGCGAATTGCCCGTACTCCTCCTTGAAACGCAGGCGTCTTGGTCCGCCTCACCGCGGGGTGTGACGCTGCCCATCTTTGGTGCTCATAGTCCGTGGGCTTATAGTCCGGCTATTTATACACCGTGGTCTTATACGAGTCAAGCGGGCAATCTAGCCCCCATGAAAGCCAAGAAGCCGGCGCCGCAGAGTGCCCGAAATCGACTTGCAGCCAACCTGCGTGCTGCCCGCAAGAAACAGCAGATCTCTCAGGAAGAACTCGCCGACCGGGCGGAAATCGACAGGAGCTTCGTGGGATCGGTAGAGCGCTGCGAGCGGAACATCAGCCTCGACAACATTGAGCGCCTGTCGGTCGCCCTAGGCATGGATGTCGCCGATTTGCTGAAGAAGGCGTGATTCTCCGAACGGCCGGGCGCGCGGGGTGTGCGTCTCGGCATGTGAGCGAGCCGGCGCGTTGAGTCAAAGCCCCTGACCAAATGCTTCTAGACATGGGGGTTGTATTGGTGAAGACCCCGATGCTATAGTTGTCGGGCGTCGGAAACCGGCGTCTGCAAACTCCTGCCGTTCCGGCTGGAGCGAGCGAAACGGGCATTTATGGCTTTGGCCGCCCGAGTTTAGTTGATGCCGCGGAGAGAAACCCGCGGGTCGCAACTAAATTCGTTGAGGTGGCCTATGTCGTTCGTTTCGCGCATTTCCCTTCTCTATCACGGCGCCGGCGCTCCCAGTCTGGGGTGCAAGGACGTCACTTCGGCACGTCGTGATCTCACGGCCGGCACCGCAGTCGACGGCCTCGCGTCCGCCCTCTCCTGTTTACCCCCGGAATCAGTCGGCGCAACTTGCTCGCGACCGCGCGCCAGTTCGCCCCATGATGGTCGCCAGGAGCAACGAGCCCTTCAACGAAGCGCCGGGCGCAGGCATCCCGTAGCAAGTTCAATGTTCGGGGCCTGCGCCCAGCGGCCCGCGTACCCGATCTTCCATGGACGCGACGTTCATGAGCGGCTTCGGAAGGACCCCCATCGCGGACAAGCCAGGGGTGTCGAAAGCCCCTATCTAGCTGCCCGCAAAACGCCCCCTGACGGCAAGCAGCGGATTGCGTGCAAACGCCTGGCGCAGAAGACAAAACTGTCACTTCGCTTCCAACTCCTTCGAACCGAGTGGGTGGAGTGGGTACAGGAATGAGTCCGTCGCGCAATTCGTAATGCCATCCCATTGAAGGAAAACCCATGAGTCGCAATCGAGGTGCAAGCAACGACCGCAAGGGCATGCAGATCATCCAAGCCTTTCGCTGGATCCGTCTGGCGGAACTTGCCTCTTTCCTCTGGCCGCGTTCGCGGTTACGTCGAAAAAATGCGGAGGCGCTCCTGAGGAAGTGGGAGGCACGCAACTGGATCATTCGCCGACCGCTGCCGAATGGCGCCGGGTCCGCGATCCTGCTATCCGAGCGCGGCGCAGCCGAGATCCAGGGGCGCACCGGCAAGGACTGGGGCGACCACCACGTGGACGAACTGACCGGCGAGAGCGTATGGCAGCCGCCAAAAAGCTGGAAACACGAGTTGCTGCAGGTCAGTCTTTTGGCGTGGCTGCGGCGTCGCGGC
>CAZDGT010000120.1:0-6360 GCA_964504905.1 uncultured Bordetella sp.
ACGCGTAGTAGAGTTTCCAACTGCTGTGTTTTGCCCCTGGGGGGACTTCGGTACCGGTTGGAGGGTCAGGCGGCAGGGTTGAGGACGGCGCGGTACAGGGTAGACCGGGCGACTCCAAAGCGGGTGGCTATTTCGGCAACCGGGATGTCAGCAGTTTTGAGCAGCGCCCGGATGGTCTTGATCTCTTTGGCGGAGAGTTTGGCTGGGCGGCCGCCTTTTCGACCGCGAGCACGCGCCGCTTTCAGGCCAGCAACGGTGCGCTCCCGGATCAGATTACGTTCGAATTCGGCGAGCGCTGCGAAGACATGAAAGACCAGCTTTCCGGCTGGTGATCGCGTTTCTATTTTCTCTGTCAGAGATTCGAAGTGGATTCGGCGGGTTTCCAGTTCAGCGATTAGGCGGACCAGATCGGCCAGATTTCTTCCGAGCCGATCAAGCCGCCACACCACGAAGGTATCGCCTTCGCGCAGGCTCTTGAGACAGGCTTCAAGTTGCGGCCGGGCGGTGTTCTTGCCGGTGGCGTGTTCTTCGTAAGTCTCGCGGCACCGGGCGCTTTTCAATGCGTCCTTTTGCAAATCGATGGTCTGATCTTCGGTGGACACTCGGGCATAGCCGATACGCATGTCCTGAATCTTAACAGGAACAGGGTATTTCGGACATAGTTTTCAGGATAAGTTGTGGGACACTGTGAGGCAGCGTAACAGGCCGCTTTCAGGCCACGTCGGATTCGTCCTGAAAACCCTCGTTTTCGCTACACTCCTCAACCATGCCCCGCCGAGAGATATTGACCGCCGCAGAGCGCTTGCAGTTGCTAGCTTTCCCCGAAGACGAAGGTGAACTGATCCGCCTGTACACGCTGACGAACCCTGATCTGGCGTTCATCCGGCAACATCGCGGCAATCACAATCGTCTCGGCATCGCCGTTCAAATGAGCTACCTCCAATATCCGGGACGGGTGCTGGGCGAGAAGGAAGCGCCATACGAGCCGATTCTCAAACTGGTGTCCGCTCAACTCGCGATTGCTCCCGCCGCATGGGAGTTGTATGCGACGCGGGACGAAACCCGCCGCGAACACCTCGCCGAACTTCTTCCACGCATGGGATTGGAGCAATTCGCGGCGACGCACTATCGCTCCTTGGCGGAGTGGTTGGAACCAACCGCCATGCAGACCACCCGAGGCTTGGTTCTGGCACGGGCGGTGGTGGAGGAACTGCGCAAGCGGCGCTTCGTGCTGCCGCCGGTGGCGGTCATCGAACGGCTCTGCGCCGAAGTGGCGACCAGCGCGCAAAGAAAAGTATTCTCTCTGTTGACCGAAGGTCTGGACACGGCGCACAGGGCGAAGCTTGACCGGTTGCTGGAACCGCGAGAAGGCAGCCCCTACAGTTCCCTGGCTTGGCTGCGCTCTCCGCCGGGACCGCCAACTGCCAGGGCGATTCTGACTCACGTCGAACGGCTGGGAGCTATCCGCGAGATCGGGCTTTCGGCAGAGGCGGGTTCGCGAGTACATCAGAACAGACTGCTACAGATTGCACGCGAAGCGGGCCAAACCGCCGTATACCAGCTCAAAGAATACGAACCAATCCGCCGACATGGCACGTTGGTCGCGTTGTTGATCGAAACAGCGGCGACGCTGACGGACGAGATCCTGGACTTGCATGACCGGCTCATTGGTAGTTTTTTCACGAAGTCGAAGAACAAATATGAGCGTGCTTTTGCCGAGCAAGGCAAGGCCATCAACGACAAGGTCCGGCTCTACGCGAGGATCGGCGCTGCGTTGGTCGCTGCGAGAGACGAAGGCAGAGATGCCTTCAAAGCGATTGAGGACGTCCTTTCCTGGGAGGTCTTCTCCAAGAGCGTCAAAGAAGCCGAGAAGCTTGCCCGCGAAGAGGAGTTCGATCCACTGGAGCTATTGACCAACCACTATTCCGTGCTCCGGCGCTACAGCCCGATTCTTTTGGAGACGTTCGAGTTCAGAGCGGCTCCTGCGGCCACCGCCCTGCTCAAGGCCGTGAATACTCTGCGGCAACTGAACCGCGACGACGCTCGCAAAGTGCCCGCCGACGCGCCGATGGAGTTCATTCGCCCACGTTGGTCACGCTTTGTCACGGGTCCTGAAGGCATCGACCGCCGGTACTACGAATTTTGCGCGATGGCGGAACTCAAGAACGCGCTGCGCTCCGGTGATGTTTCGGTGGTGGGATCGCGCCAATTCCGCGCCTTCGAGGACTACCTGATGCCGCGCTCGGACTTCGACCGGGGTCTGAAGGAAAATACCTTGCCTGCCGTCGTCCCCACCACGGCAGCGGTGTATCTGGAAGAGCGTCTGTTCTTGTTGCGCAAGACTCTCGATCAAAGCAATGCGCTCGCCCGTGACGGCCAGTTGCCGGACGTGGAAATGACCAGCGCCGGTCTCAAGATCAGTCCGCTGGAAAACAACGTGCCGAAGGAAGCCGACGAACTGCGGGACCGGCTCTATGGGATGCTCCCGCACCTTAAGATCACAGACCTGCTGCTGGAAGTAGATCGCTGGACCGGCTTCACTCGCCGCTTCACGCATCTGAAAACAGGCGAACCAGCCAAGGACCCTACGCTCCTGCTCACAGCAATTCTGGCCGACGCAACTAATCTGGGTCTGGCGAGAATGGCGGAATCCTGTCCGGGAACCAGTCCGTCCAAGCTATCGTGGCTGGTGGCTTGGCATATCCGCGATGAAACTTATTCCAAGGCCTTGGCCGGAATCGTCAACCATCAACACCGTTTACCCTTCGCTGCGCATTGGGGCGAGGGAACCACTGCTTCTTCCGACGGTCAACGCTACCGCGCCGGAGGGCGGGGCGAAGCGGCGGGTCAGGTGAATGCCAAATACGGCAACGATCCCGGCGTGACATTTTATACTCACGTCTCCGACCAGTACGCACCATTTCACACCAAGGTCATCAACGCCACGGTCAGGGATGCGACTCATGTGCTCGACGGCTTGCTCTACCACGAATCCGATTTGCGGATCGCCGAACATTACACGGACACAGCGGGCTTCACCGATCACGTTTTCGCGCTGTGCCACTTGCTGGGATTCCGTTTCGCGCCACGCATCCGTGATCTGGCCGACAAACGTCTCTATGTTCCGGGGAAAGCGGCGCAATGGCCCGCCCTCGGCGTATTGATCGGCACCTCCATCCAGAATAAGCTCATCGAGCAGCAGTTCGTCGAGGTTCTGCGTCTGGCCGCTTCGATCCAGCAGGGAACAGTAACGGCATCGCTGATTTTGCGGAAGCTGGGAGCTTACCCCCGGCAAAACAGCCTTGCTCTGGCCCTGCGTGAAATTGGCAGGATCGAGCGCACGCTGTTCACGCTGGCCTGGTTGCAAGATCCAGCCCTGCGACGCCGCGTTACGGCGGGCCTCAACAAGGGCGAAGCCAGAAACGCCCTCGCCAAGGCTGTGTTTTTCAATCGCCTGGGCGAGGTCCGCGACCGTTCCTTCGAGAATCAACAATATCGCGCCAGCGGTCTCAACCTGGTTGTCGCTGCCATCACGTTGTGGAACACGGTCTATCTGGAACGCGCCGTCACGCTGCTTGGGAAATCGCAGATCGTCGATACGGCCTTGCTCCAACACGTCTCACCGCTCGGCTGGGAGCATGTCGGCCTTACGGGCGACTACTTCTGGCACTCCGATAAGCGAGTGGCCAGAGGCGGCTTCCGCACGCTCCGGCCTCCCGGAACCAGGCTCGGCAGTCCTTAGCGTACGTAAATTTCCCTTTCTTGAGGTGTCCCCAACAGGTGCATTCTCTCGCTCTCTCCCAAGCCCCTATTCACCGCCATGCCGCTCGGACTCCGAAATTCACTACGGACGGATTACGGAGCCCGCTAACCTGACTTTCGCAGTTGCCGGGCATTTTCGGCATTCGAGCCGGAGAATTCTCTTTGGTTTCAACAGCGGTACTGCGGAAACACGCTAGGTGAAGACCTTGCCTCTTTTCTGAGCGTTCCATCTCTGGCATGCTGCTGCTGAGATGTTTCTGCGCAGCACGAACCGGCGCAAGGACGGCAAGGATCATCGCTACTTCAGCGTGGTGGAGAACCGGCGTTTACCCGGCGGAAAGACGGCGCAGCGCACGGTTCTCTATCTCGGCGAGATCAATGACAGCCAGCAGGCGGCATGGCGAAAGACGCTTGACGTATTCGATGAAGCCGAACAGCGTTTCACCTCCATGAGTCTGTTTCCCGATGACCGGGACCTTCCTGCCGGCGCCATCGACAGCATTCAGGTCCGGCTGAGCGGTCTGGAGCTGAAGCGTCCGCGCATATTCGGCAGTTGCTGGCTCGCCTGTGAACTCTGGCAGCAACTGGGCCTGGATGAGTTCTGGCAACAACGTCTGCCCGAAGGCCGTGAATCGGTAAGTTGGGAAAAGGTGCTGCGGTTGCTCGCCGTCAATCGTTTGCTCGATCCCGGCAGCGAATTTCGCGTCCATCGCCAATGGTATATAAACTCCGCCATGGAGGAGTTGCTGGGGACAGGCTTTGAAGTGGCGGAGAAGGATCGGCTGTATCGGTGTCTGGATCGCGTGCTCGAGCACAAGCAGGAACTGTTTGCTTACCTGAAACAGAAATGGGCCGATCTGTTCGGAGCCGATTTCGAAGTTCTGCTCTACGATCTGACCAGCACGTACTTCGAAGGGGAGATGGAACAGAATCCCAAGGCGCGGCGCGGCTACAGCCGCGACGGACGTCCGGACTGCGTGCAACTGGTGATCGCGCTGGTGGTGACACCCGACGGCTTTCCACTGGCCTATGAAGTCATGAACGGGAACACGGCGGATTGCTCCACGCTGCGCGATTTTCTGGCGAAGATCGAAACCGCCTACGGCAAAGCGCGGCGCGTGTGGGTGATGGATCGCGGAATACCGACCGAAGCGGTTCTCCAGGAGATGCGCGATCCGGAACGACAGACCTTCTATCTGGTAGGGACGCCCAAAGGACGCATCCATCAACACGAGAAGAAATGGCTCGATCTGCCGTGGCAGAAGGTGCGTGACTCGGTGGAGGTGAAGCTCTACCAGCATGAAGGGGAACTCTACGTTTTGGCTAAAAGCAGCGGACGGCAGGCCAAAGAAATCGCGATGCGGCGTAAGCGGTTGGCTGGTCTGTTGCGCCGGCTGCGCGCCATGCGAAAGAGTCTGCCCAAGCGCGATCCACTGCTGCTGCGGATTGGCGCGGCGAAGAAGGAAGCGGGCCGCGCCTTCGGCTTCGTGAAGATTCAGCTTCCGGAGAAGGATCAACAGGTCACGCGCGCGACATTCACGTTTCACACCGACAAGGCGAAGCTCAAGGCTGCCGAGCAGCGCGATGGACATTATCTGTTACGCAGCAATCTCACCGGCGAAGATCCTGCGGTGCTGTGGACACGGTATGTGCAGTTGACGCAGATCGAGAGCGTGTTTCGATCGCTGAAGAGCGAACTGGGCATTCGGCCGATCTATCATCAACTCGGACACCGCGCCGATGCCCATGTGCTCATCGCATTCCTCGCTTATTGCCTGCAGGTAACGCTGAAGAACCGGCTGATGGTCCATGCACCCGGTCTGACGCCAGCATCGGTCTTCGAGAAACTTTCCACCATTCAGATGGTGGAGGTGTGGATTCCGATGCTGGACGGCCGTTGGCTGGTATTGCCACGCCACACCCAGCCGGACGCCGATGTGCAGGCATTGATGGAGCAGATCCGTATCACACTCCCACCTCAGCCCCCGCCGCGAATCAAATCCTCGCAACTGCCGCCGGTTTTGTCTCAGCAGCAGTCGCGTTCCCGGTTTCCGGATCGTGGGTACCACTCCAGCAGGAGAGAGGAGCCAGCGGAATGAGGTGGGCAGCGTTGGATTCGAAGATGCTTTCTGCGGCGGCTTATGAGGATTCCAAGCAGATCCTGTACCTGCGATTCCGCGACACCGGAGCGGTTTATCGCTACTTCGAGTTTCCGGCTGCCGATTACCAGGCCTTCCTGAGTGCGGAGTCGAGGGGCCGCTTCTTCCGCTTCAACATCCGCGATCACTTCCCGTACGAGCGCATGGCCCAACTCCGCTCCGCCTGATTGCTCCTCGACAAATCTTCCCCGACCCAGACCCATATCTGTGGTGAAGACCTTTTAGATCCTCCGCTGATTATGAAGGGCTTATCTGCCACAGCCTCCCCGAACTGCGAAAGTCAGGCTAGCGGTCCGCTAGTAGTCGTCCAACCAGATCGCCGGTGGGTTGGCGTCCGCTCATCCATCGACAGGACGATTTCCAGGCCCCTCACTTCGATCGTCAATTTCGTCCCCCCCAGATAGGTTCAGAGCATCGACGGCCTTAGGAATTGCCGCTT
>CAZDGT010000121.1:0-2383 GCA_964504905.1 uncultured Bordetella sp.
ATCGGCGATGATCACCGCGAGTTCGTACGTAAACGCCGGGTCATACGTGATCAAGGTCGGAATGGAACTGGATATGATCAAGCTATGTCCGTCCTGATGTTGCAAACCCTCGCCATTGAGCGTGGTCCGTCCCGACGTCGCACCCAGCAAGAAGCCCTTCGCGCGAATGTCGCCAGCCAGCCACATCAGGTCGCCGATGCGCTGGAATCCGAACATCGAATAATAGATGTAAAACGGAATCATGTGCTTCCCGTGCGTGGCGTACGACGTACCCGCGGCGACAAATGAAGCCATCGAACCAGCCTCGGTGATTCCCTCTTCAAGGATCTGTCCGTCCTTGGTTTCGTGATAATACAGCAGCGATTTGCTGTCCACGGGCTCATAGAGCTGTCCCTTGGAGGAATAAATTCCCACCTCGCGGAACAACGCATCCAGGCCAAACGTGCGCGCCTCGTCCGGGATGATCGGCACGATCTGGCGTCCGATGTTCTTGTTTCGGATAAGCAGACTCAGCAAACGCACGATGACCATCGTGGTGGACATTTCCGAACGCGCGCCCTTGAGCAACTCGCCGAACGCATCGAGCTTCGGTACTTCCAACGACTCGGCCTTGACCACGCGTTGAGGCAAAAATCCACCGAGCTTTTTGCGCAGACCCAATAAATACTTGGTTTCGCGGCTGTCCGCCGTGGGCCGGAAGAACGGCGTCTGCGCGATTTCCTCGTCACCAATCGGAATTCCAAAGCGCGCGCGAAACTCCCGGAGTTCCTTCTCGTTCAGCTTCTTCTGCTGATGCGTAATGTTCCGTCCCTCGCCGGCTTCACCCAGGCCGTAGCCCTTGATGGTCTTCGCCAGAATAACCGTCGGCTGGCCTTTGTGTTCCATCGCCGCCTTGTAGGCCGCATAAACCTTGCGCGTATCGTGACCGCCACGCAGCAGTTTTTGAATCTGCTCGTCACTTAAATGATTTACCAATTCCAGCAGCTCGGGATACTTCCCGAAGAAATGTCGGCGGGTGTAGCTGCCCGGCTCGACGGAGTATTTCTGATAATCACCGTCCACCGCTTCCTCCATCCGTTTGAGGAGGAGGCCAGTCTTGTCTGCGGCAATCAATTCGTCCCAATTCGAGCCCCAGATCACTTTTATGACGTTCCAGCCCGCGCCTTGGAAGGCCGCTTCCAGTTCCTGAATGATTTTGCCGTTGCCGCGCACCGGCCCGTCCAGTCGCTGGAGATTGCAGTTTACCACCCAGATGAGGTTGTCGAGGTTCTCGCGCGATGCGAGCGTCAACGCTCCCAGCGTTTCTGGCTCATCCGATTCACCGTCACCAATGAATGCCCACACCTTCGGCTCCTCGCCTTGCATGTAGCCACGGGCACGCAGATAGCGGTTAAACCGCGCCTGATAGATCGAGCACAACGGCCCCAAGCCCATGGAGACGGTCGGGAACTGCCAGAAATCCGGCATCAAATACGGATGCGGATAGGACGACAGCCCGCCGCCCTCAGCGAGTTCCTGGCGGAAATGCTGCAGTTTGGCCTCATCAATCCGACCTTCGAGAAACGCCCGCGCGTATACGCCCGGCGTGGCGTGACCCTGGAAATAAACCATGTCGCCCACGAAATCATCCGTGCGCGCGCGGAAAAAGTGATTGAACCCCACCTCGCACAAAGTCGCGGAGGACGCATAGGTTGAGATATGACCGCCCAAGCCGCTGTGTTCTCGGTTGGCATTGACCACCATTGCCATGGCGTTCCAGCGCACATAGCTCTTGATGCGCCGCTCCATCTCCCAATCGCCCGGGAAAGCCGCCTGCCGTTCCGTCGGAATCGTATTGACGTATGGAGTGCTGACCACGCGAGGCACATCAATGCCGCGCCGACGCAGGCGCGTGCTGAGATTATCCAGGAAGCGCGTGGTCTTCTGCGGCCCTTTATCCTTCAGGGCGATTTCCAGCACGGTTTCAAGCGATTCCAGCCATCGCTCTTCGTCCGTGTCCTCCGGGCGGGGCAAAATCCGCAATTCCGGCGGCACATAATTCGGCTCTTGTTTCGGTACTTTCACTTTGTCAGTCCCAATCATTTCAGTTTAACTTGCTTCACCTGCGCGTCAATCGGGTGCGAGCGGCGCATATTAGACAGGAAGGCGGGACGAATGTCAGTGAAATATTACTGTGCGTGAAATACTGTGACCTGAGCCTGCCTTCGCCCGAGGAAAACCTGGCGTGTGACGAGGCCCTGCTCGACCTCTGCGAAGCCAGCGCATCCGACGAGGTGCTGCGACTTTGGGAAACGTCGCGCTATTTCGTGGTCGTCGGCTACGCCAACAAAGCGGGCGCCGAGGTCAACCTTCCCTTCTGCCGGGCCAATACCATTCCTGTCTT
>CAZDGT010000122.1:0-7037 GCA_964504905.1 uncultured Bordetella sp.
AGGTGATTGTCGATCAGGCGCTCAAGCAGGTTCCCCAGGCGTGGGTGGTGGAGGACGAAAAAGCGCTCGGCGAACTATGCGAGAACCTGCTCCGGCGGCGGAAGCGTATGACGGATCTGCTCCAGGCCTGCCGGGTCGGCAGACCGCCCTTGTTTCCGAACTGGCATTGACGGTCGCGGTATTGTAGAAACATCAACTATGGGAGTCGCCGTGATTCAAAATCGTAGCGCTGAATTCAAGGAGGCGCTGCTGCACCGTGTGCTAGTGGCTGACGGGGCCATGGGGACGGGTCTGTATTCGAAGGGTATTTTCCTTAACCGGTGCTATGACGAACTGAATCTTTCGCTCCCCGCACTGGTCCGGGATGTCCACCAGGAGTATCTGCGGGCGGGCGCGGAAATTATTGAAACTAATACTTTTGGAGCGAACCGTAAGCGCCTGGCGGGCTTCGGATTTGCCGAAAAGTTACGGCTGATCAATCAAGCCGGAGTCCGCATCGCGAAGGAAGTGGCGCGCGACCAGGCGTTTGTAGCGGGGGCGGTAGGCCCTCTAGGGGTCCGTCTGGAGCCGTTGGGACCAGTCAGCTTCGCCGAAGCCCGCGATCTGTTCAGCGAGCAGGTGTCGGCGCTGGTCGAGGCCGGGGCGGACCTGATCATTCTCGAGACTTTCCGGGACTTGGACGAGCTGCGCGAGGCGGTACTGGCGGTGCGCGAGGCGGCAGGCCGCGAGATTCCATTGATCGCCCAAGTGGCAATCGAAGATGACGGGACCCTGGAGGACGGGACGTCGACGGCGAACATCGCGCTGGCGCTGACGCAGTGGCCGGTGGACGTGATCGGGTTGAACTGTTCTTCTGGTCCGCGAGTGCTTCTGGAGGGGATCGAAGCCATGGCGGCCCTGACCACGAAGCCGCTCAGCGTGATGCCAAACGCCGGACTGCCGGTTACCGTGGAAGGCCGCAACCTATACTTATGCTCGCCCGAATACATGGCGCAGTATGCACGGCGGTTTCTGCAGGCCGGGGTCAAGATTGTAGGCGGGTGCTGCGGGACGAGCCCGGCGCACATCAAGGAAATCCGCAATGAGGCACGCAGCTTCCAGCCTGGACGCCACGCACTAAGCGTACAGATTGAAGAGCCGCCGCAAGCTCCGCAGGCGCAACCGGAAGTCCCGATTGCAGAGCGCAGCGGACTGGGCGCGAAACTGGTCGAAGGCAAGTTCGTCACTTTTGTGGAGATCCTGCCGCCGAAGGGCGTTGATCCGTCCAAGGAAATCGCCGGCGCAAAGCTGTGCAAGGATGCCGGGATCGACTGCATCAATGTGCCCGACGGCCCGCGCGCCAGCGCCCGGCTGAGCGCTCAGATCACGTGTCAATTGATCCAGCAGCACGCTGGCATCGAAACGGTGCTACATTTCTGCTGCCGCGATCGCAATATTCTCAGCATCCAAAGCGAACTGTTGGGATCCCACGCGGCGGGTGTTCGCAATCTGATCTGTATCACCGGTGATCCGCCGCGCATGGGCACGTATCCCGACGCGACTGCGGTGTTCGATGTAGATGCAATCGGCTTGGTTCGTATCGCAAGCAACTTGAACCGGGGATTGGACCTGGGCGGGAACCCGATGGGCTCGCAGACGTCGCTTTTAATTGGCGCGGGCGCGAATCCGGGCGCGGTCCATCTGGACGAGGAGCTGCGACGGCTGGAGAAAAAGGTGGAGGCGGGCGCGGAGTATTTCGTCACGCAGCCTGTTTTCGATCTGAATCTGCTCGAAGTGTTCCTCAAACGAACCGAGCAGTACGGCATTCCTGTGATCGCGGGCGTGTGGCCTCTCACCAGTTTGCGCAACGCGGAGTTCATGGTGAACGAACTGCGCGTGCCCGTACCTGAGGAGTACATGGAGCGTATGCGGAGTGTGGAGAACGCCGAGGCGGCGCGCGCTGCCGGCGTCGCGATCGCTCAGGATATGTTGAGGCGAGTCCGCCCGATTACGGCCGGCGTGCAATTGAGCGCCCCCTTCGGCCGCTACGAGATGGCGATTGAAGTGGCGCAGGTGATCTCGTAAACTACTCGCGCGTTTCGGCGGCGTTGAAGTAGGCGCAATCCGGATGGTGGAACACCAGGGCGCTAACGCTGGCTTCCGGGTCCATCATGAAACCGTCAGTTAGCTGCACCCCAATTTCGTCGGGACGCAGCAGCGAGAAAATGCCCGTCTGATCTTCAAGACGCGGGCATGCCGGGTAGCCGGGGCTATAACGCTTACCGCGATACTTTGAAGTAAAGCGCTCCTGCATCACCATGTCGGCGGGATCGGGGAATCCCCAATCTTCCCGAATGCGGCGGTGCAGCCACTCGGCGCAGCCTTCGGCGGTTTCAATCGCCAAGGCCTGCAGCCCGTGAGCCAGAAAAAATTCGCCGTTGTTCTTAGCGTCTTCCGAGCGCTGGCGGACGCCCTCCCCAGCCGTGACCACGAACACGGCCAGGTGATCGCGGCGGCCCGATTGAGGATCGAGCACGTAGTCACTGAGACACAGGCCGTCGGTCTTCGCCTGCCGCGGGAAATCGAATGTGTACAGCGCATTCCTGCATCCCGGCGCGTAAAGCTGCACTGAGTTGCCATGCCGCTCGGCCTCGAAGAACTGCCACACGGCACGAGGTTTCAGGAACTGCGCGGCCTTCTCCTTCACGGCTTCGACATCCTGATACAGTTCCAACGCTTTCGGGTCGCGCGCTTGCAACAATTTCTCGAAGTTGCCCTTGAATCCCAGATGCCGCCCGTAGAGCATGTACGGATTCATATAGCTCCACAATTCTTGCAGGTTGGGAACGTCGCGGACGTGCCGTTCCAGGTCCGGAACGGCCGGAATCGGGATGTCGGTACGTACGCGGAGAGTGCGGGCGGTCCCGGGCTCTTTCATGGGCGCGGCGTCGCCATCCACAACGGGCTCTAGAGCAAGATAAATGTGATCGGCCAGGGCTGCATCGCGGCTGGTAGGATCCATCAGCTCGTTCATCATCGCGAGTCCCGTCATGGCGTCCTTCGCATAGAAAGTGGGTCCGCCGTAAGCGGGCCCAATGCGCGTATTTGCGAAGCGCTCGGAAAGCGCGGCTCCGCCCACGAGGAGCGGAACATCGACACCGTGCTCCTTGAAATCGGATGCCGTAGTCACCATCTGGTGCGCGCTCTTGACTAGCAGTCCGGAGAGCCCGATGGCGTCGGGATGATGCTCGCGCCACGCCTCGATCAGCGCATCGGGCGCTACCTTGATGCCAAGGTTGATCACGCGATAACCGTTGTTCGCGAGAATGATCTCGACCAGATTCTTGCCGATATCGTGAACGTCGCCCTTGACGGTCGCCAGCACGATCTTGCCGCGCGACGCGGTATCGGCCTTCTCCATGAACTGTTCCAGATGGTTGACCGCTGCCTTCATGGCCTCGGCGGATTGCAGAACTTCGGCCACGATCAGTTCGTTCAGATTAAACAGGCGGCCGACTTCCGCCATTCCGTCCATCAGAGGACCATTGATGATATCGAGCGGCTTCGCGCCTTCCTGACGTTTCAATTCAAGGTCGGGAATCAGCCCATCCTTAGTGCCTTCGACGATATACCGCGCGAGGCGCTGATCGAGAGGCAATTCCGCGATGGTCTGGCGCGCCTTATGTCCCGTGCGGCGGAAATACTCCGAGATCGCCGCAATGTGGAACTGATTGATGGCGATCTTCTGCTCGCGGGTTTGGTCGCGCCAGTCCGCTGGAGCGTCAATTTGCGGAGGCGGCGTATTAAACAGAAGGTCCTCGGCCAGGCGGCGCTCTTCATCGGGAAGCGACGCGAAGCGCTCCAGCCTTTCTGCGTTGACGATCGCCAGGTCCAAGCCAGCCTTGGTAGCGTGGTAGAGAAATACTGAATTCACCACTTCGCGCGCCGCGGCGGGCAGTCCGAAGGAGATGTTCGAAACACCCAGCACAGTCTTGACGAAGGGAATCTCTTCCTTGACCATGCGTATGGCCTGAATGGTCTCGACCGCGCCTCCGATGTAGTTCTCGTCGCCTGTGGCGCAAGGGAACACCAGCGTGTCGATGATGATGTCTTCGGGCGCGATGCCGTACTTTTCTGTCAAGAGCTTAACGGACCGCTTCGAAACTTCCAGCTTGCGCTCGCGAGTGAAAGCCTGCGCTTGCAACTTGTCTTCATCGATAGTGCCGACGATCAGTGCCGCGCCATAGGCTCGCGCCAAGGGGCACACCAGCTCGAACTTTTCCTCGCCATCTTCAAGATTGACGGAGTTGATGATGCTCTTGCCCTGGCACCAGACCAGCGCGCGCTCGATGGCCTTGGGATCGGTGGTATCCACCATCACGGGCGCCTTGATCTTCGGCATCAGCTTGGCATAGAACGGATCGATATCTTTGATCTCTTCGCGGTCGGAGGTCTGCAGGCACACGTCGACGATGTGCGCACCGTTCTTCACCTGCCAGCGGGCGATTTCGCTGGCTTCCTCCCACTTCTCTTCCGCGATCATCTTCTTGAACAAGCGCGAGCCGATGACGTTGGTACGCTCGCCGACGATCAGCGGACGATTGCTCTCGTCGGCCTCCACCAATTCGACTCCGGAATAATAGGCGCGGTGCGACGGCGGATTAACCGTATGCGGCTTCCTGCCTTCGGCCATTTCGGCCATGGCTCGGATGTGATCCGGCGTGGTGCCGCAACAGCCGCCCACGATGTTCAGCCAGCCCTGCTCGACAAACTTCGAGAGCTGGCGTGAGAGCGACTCGGGAGTCTCCAGATACTGGTCGTCCTCGTTGGGCAAACCGGCGTTCGGATAGCAGGAGATACGCGTCGACGCCATGTTCGCCAGCGTACGGATGTGATCCGTCATCAGGTCCGGACCAGTAGCGCAGTTGAGTCCGATTGCTAACAGGTCGGCGTGGGCTACGGAGGCGTAGAAAGCGTCGACGGGCTGTCCGGCGAGCATGGCGCCCCAGCGCTCCACCGTGCCGGAGATCATAACGGGGATGCGATAACCCAGCTCACGCTCCAGCCGTTGCGTGGCTACCAGGCCGGATTTAATGTTGCGCGTGTCGAAACCGGTTTCAAATAGTAGAAAATCAACGCCACCCTCAACCAGCGCCTTAGCCTGCTCATAATAGCTGTCACGCAGTTGCGCAAAGGACACATCGCCGCGCAACGTGAGCGACTTGGTGGTGGGTCCAATGGAACCCGCCACAAAGCGGGGCTTTTGCGCTGTGGAAAACTCGGCAGCCGCCTGACGGGCAATCTGAGCCGCAGCCACATTCAGCTCGCGGGTTTGAGACTCCAATCCGAACTCGGCCAGGACGATCGGCGAGCCCTGGAAACTGTTGGTTTCGATGATGTCTGCGCCCGCTTCCAGATACTTCCGGTGGATGTCGCGAATCCAATCCGGGCGCGTTAAGCTCAAGTTTTCATTACAGTTTTCCAGCGCCGGGCCGCCGAAATCGGCCGCAGTGGGGTTATGCGCCTGGAGCATGGTGCCCATGGCACCGTCGATTATCAGAATGCGCTGGGCCAGCGCGTCTTCTAATTGCTGGCGTGTGTTAGAGTTCATCAGGCGAGACTGGTACCCTTATTGTACCCGGTCGGTTACACTATTCATCAAGTGGCCACTGATCTGATTGAGATCGACCCGGAACGTCCAAGTATGCGGGCGATCGAACGCGCGGCTGCCGCCGTGCGGCGGGGCGAAGTGGTTGCGATCCCGACCGATGCCTTATATACGCTGGTCGCCGACCCCTTAAACCTTCATGCCGTGGGCCGAGTCTTTGCCGCGAAGGGACGCGAAAGCATCCGTTCCCTGCCCTTGCTAGTCAGCGACATAGTGATGGCAGAGGAGTTAGCGTCGGAAGTCTCGGCGCGTTTCTACCTCTTGGCACGGAAATTCTGGCCTGGACCGCTGACTATTATTGCTCCGGCCTCATCGCGCGTGCCGCTCAAAGTTACTGGGAACACGGGACGGCTGGCGTTGCGCCAATCATGTTCAAAGGTTGCAAATGCGCTACTCGAACGGCTCTCCCAGCCCTTGATCGCGACCAGCGCGAATCTTTCCGGCCAGCCCACTTGCACCAGCGGCATCGAAGTGTTCGGCGTCATGGACGGCGCGGTCGACCTGGTACTTGACGGCGGGACCGTCGCGGGCACGGGCGCTACTACCATCGACGTGACTGAAGTCTTGTGGAAGGTGATCAAAGAAGGCGCGATTCCCGAGAAGGAGATTGCGGAAGCGCTAAAAGGAACGTAAAATGGCGGCGGGCGACGCCCGCGATTGCTCAAAAGACTGGATAGGGAGGAACTGCAATGCCGTTCTACGAAAAGGGCTCGGTTCGGATCCGCTTCGAGGAGGCCGGCAAAGGCTTCCCGTTGCTGCTCATTGCCGGTGGCGGATTGAATTCGACGATCTCCGGTCTGACCAGCGCCAGCCCGTTCAATCCGATCGAGGAGTTCAAGGGTGAGTTCCGCTGCATCTCTTCGGACCTGCGCAACGCCAATAGCGGCCAGTCTTCGGGTCCACTGGAGATTGACCGGCCGTGGGATGCATATGCTGATGACCATCTTGGTCTGATGGACCACCTGGGCATCCAGAAGTTTATGGTGCTCGGCTTCTGCATTGGTGGGCCATTCATATGGAATTTGCTGCGGCGGGCGCCCGATCGTATTGTGGCAGCCGTGCTGGCGCAGCCCAGCGGGTTCCGTCCGGAGATGCCCAGCTTGTTCTACGAAACCAATATGAAAGGCTGGGGTCCGGAATTGGTCAAGCGCCGGCCCGATATCACGATGCAGACCGTCGACAAATTTCTGACGAAGATGTACCGCACCAACCCCGATTTCGTCTTCACCGTAACGCGCGATTTTGTGCGCAGTTGCCAGAACCCGGTGTTGATCCTGCCGGATGATATCCCGGCGCATCCATATGCTGTCGCCATGGAGGCTGCGATGCTCGCGCCCAAGGCCGAGGTGAGCATCTTCCCGTGGAAGGAACCCAAAGAGCGGATTCCGCT
>CAZDGT010000123.1:0-32695 GCA_964504905.1 uncultured Bordetella sp.
GGCCAAGGAGGACAGATGGTGAACCGCAGGATATTATTGGGCAGTGCCGGAGCGGCTTTTGCCCAGGCTCTGCTTTTGCAAGCGCAGACCCCCGCAGGCGGCAGAAAAGTGGTCTTTGAGCATGAACTGCCGGACGTGAACATCAAGGATTGGTCGGTCACGGCCGTTGAAGTGAGCTATGGTCCCGGGGAGAGTTCGGCAGCGCATCGCCATCCCGGAATCACCGTTGTTTACGTTCTCGAAGGCGAGGTTCGCTCGAAAGTCGGGGACGGCGCGGAGAAAACCTACACGCCGGGGCAGATGTTTATCGAAACGCCGAACCAATTGCATGCGGTTTCCGGCAACGCCAGCAAGACCAAGCCCGCAAAAATGCTTGCTATATTGTTAGCCGAAAAAGGTAAACAGCTTACTACGCCGGCTTAGGACGTTTAGAACCCGCCATGCGGGCGGTAACCCGGCCTTGCTTGCACGCGGTACTTCTTGCCGGCATCCGATAGCACCTCTACAGTAAGCTTGCGGAAGCCCTCATTCGGGTTGTCCTGCGGATAGTAAGTAACCGTATAGGAATTGCCCAAGTCCTCGCGAATGGCCTCGAATGCTTCTACTTGCTTCTGCCAGGTCTTGGCGAAGTAGGACTTGCCGCCGGTTCCCGTAGAGATACGTTTGAACACATTCGAGGACACCGGGTCCTTGGTAACTTCGTTAGTCGAGATGACGTAAATCGGAATACCCTCGTCTTCGGCCACTGCCCGCACATCGTCGGGCGCCACCATGCTGGCGTTATCGGGGCCATTCGAAAATACGATCACCACTTTGCGCCCCGGCACGCGGGCGGCGTCGCGCAGGGTTAACAGCAGGCAGTTATAGAGGGCTGAATCGTCGCCCGCCACGGCATTCCGCAAGCCGGAAACCGCGTCCATGCGCTCTTTGGTGAGAGAGGCCGCGCGAGTCAAATTACGGCTATAGGTGTAAACGGCCACCGAATCCGCGCGGTCCAGGCCGCGCACAAAGTCCGCGATCGCGTCCGACGCATATACAAACCCGCGGTACATGTAATTGCTGGTGTCGAAGAGAACGAAAACGTTAGTGCCGATCACGGCATCCGGGCGGCCTTCTACTTTGCCCTGTTCGGAAACCTGCATGGGGCGCAGGGAACCGTCGGCCATGACTTCGAGCGGCGGCTTATTTCCTTCGGCGAAACTGGAAAGCTTTTGCGGAATGCCATCTTCCAGGATGCGAAAATCCTTGGGTTGAAGTCCATTTATGTAGTGGCCTTTGTTGTCGGTGATGGTGAAGGAAAGCACCACCAGATCCACTTTGACTCGAAACGTCGGGCGGTCCTGCGCCATCGCCAGCACGACTAACAAGAAGATGAGACCCATTCGCCGAAGCAATTTTCTATCCTCCCTAATGCCCATTCGTTCTTCGCCTATTAATTTTGTGCGACCAATTGTTTTCGTGCCTTTTGCCGAACGTCTTCTCCCACCAGGCGCAGTGAGCGCAGCAGAGCGGGCCAATCTTCGAGATGCGTTGCAAAAATCCGTTCCACGGTCTGCTGCGTCCATTCCGGGACTCGCAAATTCAATTCCGCGGGGCGCATATGGACCTCATCCGCCAGCGCTGCATAAAACAACAAGTTGGATTCCCAGCTCTCCGCCAAAATCCGGCTGGAGTAGCCCAGCAGCGTCGGGAAAGTCCGCAGGTTCAGCAGAGCCGGTTCATAGGACGTGGAAAGCAGAGGCTTGGGAGTGCCGAACGCATGCGATATCGCGCGCGGGCTGAGTTCCTCGGGGGATTCCGCGGAGAT
Source organism: uncultured Bordetella sp. (assembly GCA_964504905.1). GTDB lineage: Bacteria > Acidobacteriota > Terriglobia > Bryobacterales > Bryobacteraceae > Palsa-187. The sequence continues at coordinate 1,808 of CAZDGT010000123.1, forward strand.
CCTGCGCAACTCATCAGCGAGCGCCGAGTCTCGGTCGCCGGGAGCGAGTTCGCGAGCGAGCAGGTACATCTCTGAGGGCACCACACTCTCGGCGGCCCGTCGAACCTCGCCGGCATCAAGCAGGCGTTCAATCTTCTTCAGACGAGACGGAGGCACATAGGGCTCCAGCACCCCCACCACACGACGCCGTTCGCCCTCATTCAGCGCCGATCGCGCCAGGGTGGATTCGGCATAAGCCATGTTCAACCCTACCCAGTGCAACTGCGTTGGCGTTACGTTCCACCAGCGCGGGACTACTGCGCTCAGAATCATCTGCGGGACCAGGTCGCCCCAGATGAGAGCTTGCTCCCGGGAAGGAATCAGGAAGTTCTGCTCGGCTTCCGCGAGTGCATAGGGCAAAGAGATCAGCGATCCCACCAGCCGGCCTCCGGCGTTGGCGGGCCAACCGCTGCCCACCACTTCCGTGGTGAGCCAGGTGCGTTGATGGTCGGGATTGCCGTAGAAATCATGACTGCGCACAAATGCCGGGTTGGTGAAAAGAACCTGTGCGCCCGGGGGAGCGTAATGCACGTAGTTCAGCCCCACCAGCGTGTCGCGCAAGACCGGCGCCAGGGAGCCCCTAACGTCGCGCAGTTTCTGCGGATCTGCGCCGGCCTTGTCGATTGCGGACCGCAGATTCATTTTGCGCTCGCTCTCAATGTGCCGGTCCGTCCAGTACCCCACCGACATCTCGGTGCGCTCCCGCGAGGAAAGCGCAGTGCGCGGCAACTGAATTTCGGTGATTCGCCCCGCCAGCCGCACCGCCGTGGCGCTATCCAGCTTCTGGCCCGCAGCCGCGGCTTCCAGGCGATCTGCCAGCGTAAAGATAGTGTCGAGCGAAACCAGCCTTTGCGCCTCGAACACTCGCGTCATGTCCTGGATCATCTGCGTATGAGCATCCGACAGTGCGCCCAAACCGGCTGCCTTGGTGCCGGCCAGAAGATCCATCATGTGATCCTGCGCCGACCCTGAAGCGGGAGCGTGCGCCAGTTCCAGTAACTTGGCCACACCCTTCTGCCCGGCGTCGAACACATCGCGCTGGTTCTGAACCTTGGCGAACCCTTGCAAGAGCGAACTCAGGGCCACGTCCGCATTCGCGGGTTCGATACTCCGCTGGCGGACGAACACTTGCCAAAATCCAGCCAGAGCTTGCACCATGCCGGCGGCGTCGGCGCGCAGAGGTACATCTCGAATTTGCGTGATTCCGTGAGCCACGTCCAAGTAGGCAAGAATCGTGGCGTCGGAGATCGCTGGCGCCTCCGCAAACAACGGATACTGCGCGCCCAGGGCGCGGTAATCCCGCACCAGAAGGTCCACGGTGTTGGTTTCCAGGGGCTTCAGGCGGTTACGTTCGATGTCGGTTAGCGCCATAAAAATTTTCAGCGCTTCGTTTTCCACCAGCTTGCGGGATAGCGCGAACAGCGCCTCCACTACTTCCTCGGAATCCTTCCACCCAGGAGCCGCTTTGGCAAGGCGTTGATCGAATTTTGCTGATGCCTTTCCGGAGAACAGATTTTTCCACACGTCCAAGCCGCCCGGCAGGTGCGGCTTGCCGTCCGCATCCATGCGCAGCCGCGTCGTGAGCAGGACCAAATCCGCATTGGCCCGGAAGACCGGACGCGCGGGGCCGGGGCTTGTTACGCGTCCGCGCATTGCCAGGTAGAACCGTTTTAGGCGTTCCGGCTCCGTTAAATAAGTCTGCACGGGACCATTGATGCGTGCGAGTGAATCGTAATAGGAGGCCAGCCATCCGTCGTCCTTCTCCACCAGCCGCTCGAAAAACGCCGCACCCTTGTCAGGAGCTACTCCCACCAGCTCCGTCCACATCTTTTCGGAGCGTGCGCCTCCGGGAACGATCGCCTTCCCGTCGCGCAATTGGAACATCGAGCCGAAGAAGTCCAGCACGTGCGCGTAAATTTTGGCCCGCGCCGCCGTTTGGTCTTTGTGAAGCTGCTCCGCCGTATCCGGGTCAAGAGCCGCCACGGCCGAATATAACCGGCAGAGGGACGGATCGTTCAGAAAGTAGTCGATAAACTCCACCGGTTTCTGGCCCGGACCCACTGGCTGCCAGTATTCGGATCCAAAAAGGATGGGGATGCGGACCGGATGATAATCCAGCGTGAACGGCCGGTTGGTGCGCAACGCTGCTTCCAGGTCCGACAGTGGGAATCCTGAGTCAATGGTCAGAAACGCCTTTGAGGGATTTACTGTTTCGAGTGCCAGATCGGAGCCGCAGCCGCCGCGCATGCGGTAGCCGAGGATGCGCAGCAAGTCCCCCGTGATTGTGGACTCGCAGGTTTCCACTTTGAGAATTTTTTCGGGGCCGGCCAGCTTTTCTATTTCACGCGCTTGCGCCAGGTAGCGGATCACCAGCTTCAGATATTCGGTAGGCTCCAGCGAATCGCTGGCGTGCGAAGCCGCGTATCCGCTCAACGTAACATTGTGCGCGAGCGACGCCATCACGTCGGTGGGCGCGATGTCGGGAGAGATAGCAGCCATGCGGGCGAAGGAACGCAGAGGACCGGGAATTTCGACGAAACTGAGGGGCGGCGCAGCGGATGCAGGAGGCAGACGCAGCCCGCTTCCGCCGGCGGACCGGAACCCTTGCAGATGGGTTTCCGCGCCGGCACGATCGCCGGCCACTAAATCCAGCTCGGCCAGACGACGTGCCGCCTTGGCCCGTTCGCTCGCGCTGGCTCCATTGCGGCTCAGGAGCTGCCACAATTTTTCATAGGCGCCGCGCGCAGCGGGATCGCGGTGGTACGCCAGAAATTCCGCGTACGCTTGCAGAGCGAGAGGATCGTTGGGGGATGCGTCCGCGGCTCTTTGCAGTTGGCTGCGAGCCTCCGCTCCATCGCCCTTGGCTTCCAGCTTCCAGGCTTCGCCCGTTAGGTTCTGGGCTGCCAGGTGGACAGAAAATCCCATCACTGCCACGCTACAGGTGGCCACTGCCTTAAAAAGCCGCATCGCGCGTCTCCCTCGTCGGCTGTGCGTTCCGTGCAAGCAGCAGGGCCCACCCAGGTTCCCTTGACGCCACCAGCGGCACGCTATCTGTGGTCACTAATGTATCACTCCGTTGAGCTTTTTGGGGAACCTGCGACAAGCCTGCAGGAAGGTCCCGGTTCCGCCACCTGTTAGAGTAGTAATCAGGACGATTCATTACATGATCGTTCGCATTCAACTCCGGCAGGGCCAAGCGTTGCGAAAAGCGCGGGGCAAAAACCGCCGCCTGGCTCTGGCCTGCGGCGCATTGCTGATCCCTGTGTCTCTCATGGCCTACGTGCTGGGTTTCTGGCGCCTTAGCTCGGATATTGGAGTGACGAAGGAATTCGCCATTCAGGGCCTGTTCTCGCACTGGCAAATCTGGATCGTGATCGCCGTAACCTTGCACGTGGCCGCCTCCGTGCTTACCCGCTATGGCCGTCGCGGAACGTTTCGCTGGCCGCGGGCCTTGTACTTCCGCTTCGGCGCGGGGCCTGCGCTAGCCCCCGATCCCGCGCCCCGGGACGCGGAGACCGCGAAGACCGCGAAGACTTCTTCACCGCTCGCACGCCAGTGAGCGCCAGTACTTCGTCCTCTGTCAGCGCCCGGTATTTCCCGATCTCGAGCGGTCCTATTTCGATTCCGCCGATTCCAGTGCGGACCAGCTTCAGTACTTTCGCCCCCAGCGCTTCTACCATGCGGCGCACTTGACGATTGCGCCCTTCGGTGATGGTGATCTCGAAAAACGTATACTTCGCGCCATCGCGAATGCGGTTCACAATAGCAGGCCGCGTAGGACCGTCCACCAGCGTGATGCCTTGCCGCAAAAGATCCAGTTGGCCGTCGTCAAGCAGAGTCGAGGCCTTCACCAGATAGGTTTTCGGAACTTTGGATTCCGGGCTGGTGATGTGGTCGCCGAAAGCCGAGTCGTTGGTGAGGATCAGCAATCCCGTGGTGTCTTGATCCAGGCGGCCTACGGGAAACATGAAATCTTTCACGCTACTAAGCAGATCGTAGACCGTCGGCCGGCCCTCCGGATCCTTATAAGTAGTGAGGTAACCCTTGGGTTTGTAGAGCAGCAGGTATTGCTTCTGGCGAGCTGTCAGCGCGTGGCCGTCTAGCGCGACGCGGTCATGCTCCGGGTCCACCCAGAAATCTGGAGTCTGCACTTTCTGGCCGTTGACGGTGACACGTCCGGCGCCTATCCAACTGCGCGCCTCCGTCCGTGACCCCACGCCAAATTTCGACAGGACCCGGTCGAGCGTTCTCTTCTGGTTGTCTTTAGGAGCGTGCACTCTTTATGATCCCAGTAATGATCGAATGCGTGCCTAATTTTTCCGAGGGGCGAAACCCGCACATCATTGCGGCCATCGCCCGAGTCATCGGCCATGTGAATGGTATTGCGGTGTTGGGCTTCGAGTCGGACGCCGATCACCATCGCAGCGTCATCACCTTCGCGGGCGATCCCGAAAGCGTCTTGGAAGCGGCCATTCGCGCCGCCGGCAAAGCCGCCGAGCTGATCGATCTGCGCCAGCACTCGGGCGTACATCCGCGCGCGGGCGCGGCCGACGTGGTTCCTTTCGTGCCGCTCGCTGGCTCAACGATTGAGGAATGTGTGGCCCTCGCCCATCGTGCCGGCGCAGAAATCTGGCGGCGATTCCACGTGCCGGTGTATTTCTATGAAGCTGCGGCGATGTTCCCGGACCGCCAGCGCCTCGAACGTGTCCGGAGGCCAGGATTCGATGGGCGGCCCCCTGATGTTGGCGATATTGCCGAACACCCTACCGCAGGAGCAGTGATGGTGGGTGCGCGGCGATTCTTGATCGCGTACAACATTAACCTGGCCACTTCCAATGTTGACATCGCTAAACAGATTGCCGCGAAGGTTCGCGAATCCTCGGGCGGATTCCACTACGTAAAGGCCATGGGCCTGCACTTACACACGCACGGCCTTGCGCAGGTCTCGATGAACCTGACCAATTTCGCGGCGATTCCTTTGGACGCGTTGTATGCCGCGGTCGAAGTAGAAGCCGCCCGGCTGGGCACCAGCATCGCCGAGAGTGAGCTAATTGGGTTCATTCCGCGCGCTGCTTTTGAGCAATCGCCCGCGTTCTTCCGCCGCACTCGCGGCTTCGACGACTCGCGGATTATCGAGTCCAGAATCGACCGCTTGCTACAATCGGATTAATGCTGGTCAGCATCGATCCCAAACCCCGTGCACCGCGTCCGGCTTGGCTGCGCGCGCCCGCGCCCGTCGGCGAAAATTATCACAACCTGAAAAAGCTAGTGCAGAAGCTCGACCTGCACACCGTATGCGAAAGCGCCGCCTGCCCTAACATTGGCGATTGCTGGAACCGCCGCACCGCTACTTTCATGATCCTGGGCAACGTGTGCACACGCCGCTGCGGATTCTGCGCGGTGCAAAAGGGCGGTCCGCTTCCTGTCGATTACGACGAGCCGCGCCGCGTGGCCGAAGCCTGCGCCGCCCTGGGGCTCAAATTCGCCGTCATCACCAGCGTCAACCGCGACGACCGTAAGGATGGCGGAGCCGAGCTCTTCGCGCTCACCATCAAGGCCATCCGCGCTCGCCTGCCCGAATGCGGGATCGAAGTGTTGACGCCAGATTTCCAGGGTTCGCACGCCGCCATGGACCTGGTGCTCGAAGCCTCGCCCGACGTGCTGAATCACAATACCGAGACGGTGCCGCGGCTGTATCGACAGGTGCGCCTGGGCGCGCGCTACGAACGCTCGCTCGACATGCTGGCTTACGTGAAGCAACAGCGCCCCGAGATTCCCGCGAAGTCCGGTTTAATGCTGGGCCTGGGCGAGACGCTGGAGGAAGTGCATCAGGTGATGCGCGACCTGCGCCAGAGCAACGTCGACATTCTCACGCTGGGCCAATATCTGCGTCCTTCGCTCAAGCACCTGCCTATCATTCGCTACGTGAGCGTCGAAGAGTTCGCCGACCTCAAGCGTCTGGGCTACGAGATGGGCTTCAAGCACGTCGAAAGCGGCCCGCTGGTCCGCAGCTCTTTCCACGCGGAAGAAGCGGTGGCGGGGTAGTTACAGAAGTTGCGCGAACTCGTCAATGGTGATCTTTGCGCAAACTTTCGATGTATCCGCGGATGGCGTCTTCCCCCATAGCGCGAGCCTCTTCGATGGTATCGCCTTCGGTCACTAGGCCTGGAAGGGCCGGGCAGGTCACCACGAAGCCGCCTTCTTCAGCCGGCTCGAATAGAACGGTGTATCTATACTCCTGCATGGTAGCGGGTCCTCTTCAATGATACGCCGTAATTCACGAATTTCAGTCATCTACTGCCGAGATCTTCGAGTCCAAATCAAATGTGCTCCTCCGTCGTAAGCTTCGAAAATCAAATGTGCAGTCCCCTCGATAATTGCCGATAGTGTTTTCTCAGTCACTTCGTTTCCTTCCAAAATACTATCTCCTTCATCGAGGGACGAAACATCCGAGAAGATAATCGGATGGTCGCAGTCGCAGCGGCTTAGAAAGGAACGTAAGCGAAGCTCCCCTGCATCTTTGAGCTTAAGGAAATGGCAATACCGCAGCTCTCCCTTCCGTTTTGTCGATCGATACGAAAAATAGTCAACTTCGCGTTGTTCCGGGTCAAATCCCGTCGTAGTCCAACACTCGGAAATGAGCATTCCATTTTTTAGGCTGCCGAGCTCCCCGATAAGAGCGATCAGGTGCATGACGACATCTCTGCTTGGATCTTCTGGTCGGCCCCAGAAGATATCCGTACGAAACCTGTAGAGGTTGGCTGTGTCGACCTCATCGGGCAGCGTTGCGGTGATGTCGCCTCCATTAACGAGATCAAGAGACAAGAGTAGAGTCGAGAGTGTGTCCCCATCGATCAAGAGGCGCGAATGGAAGTAGTCAATAGCCTCGAGCCCGTAGGTTATCTTCCGCATTCCCGCCGAATCTATCTGGTCAACACCGGTATCGATGTGAACGCGTTGCCGTTGGCGCGAATTCCCAGCACGCTGATCGGGGCGCCGGATGACGTGAACTCGACCGTGCCGCGCTTGCCTGCGGCGAGCGGATAATTGCCTCCCAGCACGAAGGCGAGGTGTGCATTCCCGGCTAGCGGTATGGTCGCGCTTTGCAACGTCGTGCCTGCGTCGTCGCGCAGGATCATGCCGACGCTGGTGCTTTGACTCGAGAGGTTTGCGAGGGCCACTCCGGTGGCCAGCGGCGCGGTGTTGTCGAACGCCAGCACATATGCTCCCTTGTTGCGATTTTCAAACGGCGCTGTCGCCTCCTGCCCGCTGGGATCATAGCGGAACACCACAAAACCGCCGGCGCTCCCGGTGGTCGTGAGTTGTGCCGAGCCCATCGCCACCTGTGCATCCAAACCCTGCGCCTGGATGACTAAGGACGCGCCGGGCGCCAAGTTCTTCGTGACCTTGGAAGCTGTTGACGTGCCCCCCGTTTGCAGGGAAGTGAGCGGGAGCACGAGCGGACTGCCGGCATCATCGAAAAAGCTCAATGTGACGTCCGCGGGCGTTGCGCCGGGATTCGCTACGGAGAAGACAGATCGCCAGCCTCCTCCTGACACAATATGCGCCATGGTTCCACCGCCGGCGCTTCCGTTTGCGATCACGGGAATCGTGGTGAACGCGTCTCCGTTGGCGCGAATAGCCAGCACGCTAATTTGGCCGCCCAGCGGAGTGAAGAATTCCACGGTACCGCGCTTGCCACTGGTAGCGGCAAACTGATCGGCCAGCGTGAAGGCGGTATGCCCCAGCGACGGCACGGAAATCGAACCGGTGGTCATTTGCACTCCAGCGTCATCGCGAATCGTCATTGCAACATTCGCGGCTTGGGTCGAAAGATTTGCGATCGCAATGCCCGTGCCCAGCGTATTCACCAGGCTGGTATTGTCGAACATCAGCAAATACGAGCTGGCATTGCTCGTTTGCAGTGGCACCACTGCTTCTTGCCCGCTTGGGGAGTAGCGAAATACCTCATAGGCGTTCACACTGCCGGTACTGGATAGGTCGGCCCATCCAGAGCTGAGCGTCTGCCCGCCGGACGTATTGAGCAACAGCAGCGAGTTTGCATTAAGTGTTTGGTTCACCGTCGAGTTGTTCGACGGAGCTTGGGAACTCTGCGGAAATATTAGGGGCAATGTGAGTGCGCCGCCCGAATCCCCATAGAAAGTGAGGCCCAGCAGAGATGGCGTCGAGCCCAGATTGACCAGCGAAAAAGTAGTTTGCCAGCCGTCCCCGGATACCAGGTGCGCCAGCGACCCACTGTGTGTGACTACTGGAGAAAGTGCCGGCCCGTTTACGACCAGGGTTGCCGAAACCTTGTGCGTGATGGAGCCGCTGGCCGCCGTAATCGTGAACGGGTACGTGCCACCTGCCACCGTGATCGGAGTCGATATGGTGAAGCTGGCGCCCGTCGCCGATGGGTCCGTGAAATTGGCGGTGACCCCTGCCGGCAGCCCACCGACGCTGAAATTGATCGCTGCCGAGAAACCTTTTACTGGAATGATCGTGATTGCGTAGCTGCCCGTTACGCCTCCGGGAGATGTCGTTCGTGAAGCCGTCTCCGCGGTGAGCGCAAAATCGGGCCCAGGCGAAGCCGACAACGCGCAAAATCCACCTGCCGCATTTACCCAATTCCGTTGAATCAGATAGTCCTTTCCGCCCAGCTTCATATTGGCCTTGGCGCCATTGGGCGTCGTATAAGTGGTTCCAAAGGTCCAGGCGCACTTGTCCGCATTTTCTTGTCCGCTCGAGTCGTACCACGCATCCAAGCCTGGGTCCGTAACGGCTTCTTCCAGTTCGTGCGCAATTACGCTGGCCATCGCGTCCACGCCCGCATTCCCATTGGGGCTAACGCTAGGGTTCTGGTCGGGGATGCAGCTTTGGCCCAACGTCCCCGGGTTGCCCACGAACGCCAATTGAATATTGGTGCCGTTGTAGCTTTGTTGCGTGTGCCAGCCGCAAACCGACGTTGGAAACCCGGCTACCTGCACGCTGGATGCTGTCAATACAAAATAGACGCCGTTCGAATCAGTGGGCAAGCCCCCGTTTCCGACTCCGAGGGCTAGGGCCCGTTTTACGATGGACCAGATGTCATTGTTATTCAAGCTGTTACCACGAGAGTTGGCATCCGTGGCGCTACCGCTGAAACTCACTGAGTTGGATACGCTGGCTCCGTTCCCGTCAAAATACCCGGTATTGATGTTGAAGTACGGCGAGCCGCCAATATGGCTCGCGAGGTTGGTGAGAGTGCTTTTCGAACCGCTGTCCCAGTTTCCGTACCAGATGTAATAGACATGCGTCGTCCCCAGCAGGACCGCCCCGCCGTGGTAATCCATCGCATTTCCGGTGGTGATCGTCGTGCTGAGGCCGTTATTGGGCTCCATGGGAAAGTCCAGGGAGTGAGGAAGAAGAATTTCGCGGTAGGGGCCCGGGGGGACGCTGGTCCCTTGGGCGTCAACGCGCGGCGCGAGAGACATCGATAAGGCAAAGAGCCAGAATCCGGCTCTAACAGCGGCTCCAGCGCGCATCTTGGAACTGTCCTCCGAATATTTCAGTCTATACTGGCCGAACCCGTTCAAATGTATTGCACTTCTTCTTCAAGATCCAATCCAAACCGTTCCCGTACCCGGTGTTTGAGATCGTCGATCAAATCGTGCACTTCCTGGGCTGTCCCACCGCCTTCGTTATAGATGAGATTCGCGTGATAGTCGGCCACCCGGACGCCGCCGCGCTGCATGCCCTTGGCGCCAGCCTGTTCGAGGAAATACGCCGCCGGGACCTTTCCTTCACGGACTACGCCGGCGGGAATAACCGCCCGTACCACTTCAGGCAAGTCATTCCACAATAGATTCTTGAAAATGCTTCCGGCGCAGCGCATCGTAGGCGGATATTTTTCGTTACGGATCCTCAAAATTCCATCGGCGGTGGCGCGCAATTCCTTCACACTGGCGGGTTCCAATTGAAGAGTGGCTGAGAGCACCACTGCATCTTTCCTGCGCTTGAAAATGCTCTCGCGGTAGGCAAACTCGCACGCGGCATTGCCGATTTCATGCACGCGGCCTCGTTCCAAGAAACGCACGCTGACAACCCGCTCCTGAATCGAATGCCCGTATGCTCCAGCGTTGCCGTAGATGGCGCCTCCCACCCAGCCCGGAATGCCCGTCATTGTCTCCAGACCTCTAAGACCCTGGGCAACGGTAGCGTCGACAAGATCTTGCAACACGACTCCGGAGGCTACATGCACGGTGTCACCGGAGAAGGTGAGCGCGGCGTTGGCGTAACGCAAGACTATCCCGGGGAAGCCCCGATCGCTCGCGACCAGGTTGGTGCCGCCGCCCATTATCGTGCGGGATTCGCCGCTTTCTTCGATGGCCCGTAGAGCCTCAGTCAGCGCCATTTCCGTTGCCGCGTCCGCAAGAATGCGCGCCGGACCGCCCACCGCGAAGCGCGTGTAGCGCGCGAGGGGAGCGTCCTCGAGCACGGTCAGATGCGGCAGCAGGAGCGCCGCCAAAGGGGAGGGCATGATGCCTACTTAGAAGTCTTGGAGAACAGCCCCAGCAAGCCGGAGAAAGACGAACCCTTCTTGCCGCCTGCTTCGCTCTTTCCACCCAGGCGCCCGACCATCTGGCTTATGCCTTTCCCGAAAGGAGTGCTGGGGGGAATGGGCTTACCCTCCAGCAAGGCTTTTTGCACCGCCTCATAGTCGCTCGGCAGAGTCTCAAACACCTCGGTGTGGAGAGCTGTGCCGATGACCTCGCGGCTCAATCCCACGTCCCGCAAATAACGATTCACGATCAGACGGATTTTCCAGCGCCCGATGCGGTTCGTATCCAGGTAGGAAAGCGCCCGTTGCGCAGCCTGCAGCGCCGGCAGTTCATTGGTCGTGACCAGCAGTAGTTCATTGGCCGCCCGCGCACAGTTCAAATTCCATTCCGTATATACGCTGCCGGTGTCCAGAATCACCACATCATAGGCGTGGCGCGCGTATTCCAGGATGGGTGAGGGGTCGCGCAATTCCTGACTGTGTTCGAGCATCAGTTCAGGAGCCAGCAGCACGTCCACACCATGCACCGGGCTGACCATGGCGCTCCACAGGTCCGCATCCAATTCGCTCGACCGCTGCAGCGCGTCCAGGAAACTATAGATGGATTTGATTTTGAGTAGAAACGAAAGATTCCCGGTTAGAGGATCCAGATCCACCAGCAGGATCTTCTTGCCGCTGATGCGCTTCCATTGGAAGGCCAGGTTGGAAGCCACCGTAGTGGCGCCGCAGGCCCCTTTCGCAGGCATCACGGCGATGGTTTTGGCGGCTTCCTTTCCGGAAGCTTCCTGAGCGGGCTGCGCCCGCGCCAGTTTTCCAAAGGCTGCCTCCACCTGCTCGGCGGTCAGGGGCAGAATCAGGAAGTCCGACGCTCCTGCACGCAAGCACCTAAGGATGAAGTCAGGTTCATTGCCCTGCAGAATGGCGACCACCTGAACTTGTAACCCCAGCCGGCCGACTTCTTCCAACAATTGCAGAGCTTGGTCCCGGTCGCTTCCGGTGTCGAGGAACACCAAGTGAGCCGCACCGGAGGGCAAAAGGCTCGGAAGATCCCTGGGAGACGGATAAGCTTGCAACCGATGGACGGTGCCCCCACCCAAATATGCCTTTAGAAGCTGTTCTAGCTGATCTAACAGCGGAGCGTTCGGACTGATGGCTAGAGGTCGCCTGGAAATTGGGGTCTCAGAATTTGCCATGGAGACCGAACCGGATTGGGACACGTTTCAAAGCAGTAGAAAAATGACTACCCGATCATAGCATGAGAGACCAAGCCGTTTTCACCTACTAACAAAGTGATACTACTCGCCGATGAGTCTTCGAAGCCGGTTTTACTCCGGCGCGGACTATACCGGGACGGAGTAACACGGGATCGACTTATTTAAGCCTAAGGAGGCACGGAAATTATGAATGTTACTGACATAAGCACCCCATCTAAACCCACTTTGGCCGCTGCGCCGTCCGACGGTTGGGCAGCTCTGCACCGAGCACCGTGTGAAGCGAAGACGGTATGCGTTTGCGACACGCAACCGGTAACGGCAGAGGGCGTCCGCACCCTGCTCAATGAGAACCCGGGGCTGCGTTTTGATCAGGGGACCGATTCCCTGGCTCGGGCGAAAGACATCCTGCGCGATTCCGCGCCCTCGGTGCTTATGCTCGACAAAGCTTTCGGGATTCAAATTGTCCTGGAGTGGCTGTCTGAAATACGCGCCTCTGGAACACTGGACCTCACAACCACTACTGCGATCGTGATTTGGGGGGCTTCCATCACGGAGGCGGAGGCGTTGCGGTTCCTGCAGGCGGGCGCACGGGGCATCCTTCGCAAGACCGCCGGGATCTCTGTGATTCTGTCGTGTTTACGCACCGTGGCCGGGGGGCGCAGCTGGATGGAGGAGTCGGTTTTCGGGGAACTCGGCCGCGGAGAGCGCTATCCGCGCAGCGAATTAACCGCCCGCGAACAGCAGGTTCTTGAACTGGTAGAGCAAGGCTTCAAGAATAAGGAGATCGCGCTTGATCTCGGCATTCGTCCCGGCACCGTCAAGATCCATCTCAAACACATATTCGAGAAGACCGGTGTGCGCGGGCGCTATGGCCTTGCCCTCAACGGCCTAAAGGAACGTGGAATGGCCCAAGCCACCGCCTAGGCGCTGTTCCTCTTAGGGAAATGTAGTTTCCAGAGCTTGATATGCTTAGAGCGTGCGAAAACATGTTCTGCTAGCGCTGGTGGCTACGTGTGCTTCGGCGCAATCGCCACTGAGTAAGATCCTGTCGGGTGAGCTGGATCGGAACTTCGCCGCTCTCAAAGCGAAGGGCGATCCGGCGCCCTACTTCATGGGCTACTCGGTGACCGACAGCGAGTCCAACATCCTGAGCGCCAGCGATGGCGCGTTGTCCAGGCAGAACCACAGTCATGCACGGGTGCTCGATATCACGATACGTGTGGGTTCGCCCAAGTTCGACAACTACCGGCGCGTGAACGGTCAGACTCCGCACTTCACGGTTACCTCGACGATCGCGCTTGACGACAGCCCGTTGTCGATCCGGCAGGCTACTTGGCTGGCCACGGACCGCGTCTATCGCAATGCTTCCCAGCGCCTCATCCAGATCAAGGCGGATGAAAAACTAAAGGCGGCAGCGACCGACGGCTCCGACGATTTCTCGGAAGAAGCACCCCAGGTATTCTTCCAGCAGCCTCCGCCGCTCAAATTCAGCGCCACGGAATGGGCTGCCCGTCTGCGGAAACTCTCTACTGAGTTCACAAAGTACCCGGGAGCGCTGAACTCCAGCATCACTCTGCAGACCCAGCGGTCGATGGAAACCCTGGTCACCACGGAGGGCACGCGTCTGGAACATGGCCGCCTGTTCAGCCGCATTATTATCACCACGGCGGGGAAGGCGTCCGACGGCATGGATTTGCAGACCATGGAAAGCTTTGAAACCGACGATCCCGCGCGATTGCCCAAGGACGCAGAAATTCTGGCGGCCGTTGAGAAGGCTGGCAAGAACCTGCAAGACCTCCTGCAGGCTCCGCCCTCGGATCCTTTTGTGGGCCCCGCCATCCTCTCCGGCCGCGCAGCGGGTGTCTTTTTTCATGAGATTTTTGGGCACCGCATCGAGGGACACCGCCAGAAGGACGAAGCGGAGGGGCAGACGTTCACCAAGAGTGTGGGCAAACAGATCCTGCCGCCGTTTCTCTCCGTGGTGTTCGATCCCACGCTGCGCGAGTTTCAAGGCACGATGCTCAACGGTTCCTATCAGTACGACGACGAGGGAGTGAAGGCCCGCCGCGTTCCCATCGTTGAAGCGGGCATTCTGAAGACTTTTCTGATGTCGCGCTCTCCGATCGACGGTTTCCCCAACTCCAACGGCCATGGGCGCAGGCAACCCGGCGCGGAAGTGGTGTCGCGGCAATCGAACCTATTTGTGGAGTCTTCAAAACAAGTCAGCGATAAGGAATTGCGGCAGATGCTGATCGAAGAAGTGAAGAAGCAAGACAAACCTTACGGACTGTTCTTCGATCAAGTGACCGGCGGCTACACCACCACGGCCCGTCGCGGCTTGCAGGCTTTTACCGTGGTTCCGCTGGTGGTCTACCGCGTTTACCCCGACGGACGGCCCGATGAATTGATTCGTGGCGTGAGTATCGTAGGCACGCCCCTCGCCAGTTTCGGAAATATCGTGGCGACCTCCAACAAGAGCGAAATTTTCAACGGCATTTGCGGCGCCGAGTCGGGCAATGTGCCGGTGGCGGCGATTTCGCCGGCGCTCCTGGTATCGAGTATCGAAATACAACGTAAAGAACGCTCCCAAGACCGGCCACCCTATCTGCCGCGCCCGGAGGCCAAGCCTTAATGCCCCCTCTTTCCCGGCGTCATTTCCTGATCGCTGCAGGATTAGGCGCGCCCTTGGCCCGTTTGCTTGGCCAGGATCCCTATGCGGACGATGTCATTCTGCGCGCCATGAGGGATGAATTGGAGCGCTCCCGCCAGCTGAGGGTGGTCGGCGGAGGCGCCGATGACCTGCCATATTTCATCAGTTATACGCTTGACGACAACGACGCCTTTGCAGTGAACGCAAGTTTCGGTGCGGCGAATTCGGTGTCGCGCAATCGCTTCCGGCTCCCGAACATTGAAGTGCGCGTGGGCAGCTACGATTTCGACAATACCGGGCACATCTTTAGCGGTCTTTACACCGGCTCACGCTACGATACGGAACCTCTGCCGCTCGATGATGACTACCGCACCTTGCGCGAGGCTCTGTGGCTGGGAACGGACCACGCCTACAAAGCCGCTGTCGAATCCATCGCACGCAAACGGGCGTCGCTTACCAATGCCGCTGCGCCCGCCGAGAAGCTGCCGGATTACACCAAAGCCGAACCCACTGTGAGTCTCGCGAAAGTAGTACGCACCAAGTTCGATGAGGCCGCATGGACCGCGCGCATGGTGAAGCATTCCGCGCTGTTCAACGATTATCCCGAAATCCTGGCCTCGGGCGTCGAATTCCATGCAAACCACGACACCACTTATTATCTGGATACCGAAGGAACCGCGTTGCGCTATCCGGACGATGTGGTTTGGGTTTTCGGGCGTGCGGAGGGGCAGGCCGCCGATGGGATGGTGGTGCGGGACACCCTGGTGAGGCCGGCGTTTACGCTGGCCGAACTCCCTAACGAACGGGATCTGCAAGCATCACTGACGTCTCTGGCCCACAACGTTCAGACGCTTCTACAGGCTCCGGTAGGGGAGTCTTTCACTGGTCCCGTGCTGTTTGAACCACAGGCCGCGGCTCAACTGCTGGCACAACTGTTGGGCGACAACCTGCGCGTTCCGCGCAAGCCGGTTTCCGATCCCAATCGCCCGGTCAACGTCATCGCCAGCGAGTTCGAAGGACGCACCGGCTCACGTGTGCTCCCGGAATGGATTGATGTCGTGGACGATTCCACGCAGACCACCTACCAGGGCAAGACACTGATGGGCTACTATCCATTTGATTTTGAAGGCGTAAGGCCCAAACCCGTTTCGGTGATCGAAAAGGGAGTGCTCAAGACTTTTCTGACGACGCGTCAGCCAGCTAAGAATTTGCCGGCCTCCAACGGGCACGCCCGTTTCCCTGCCGGGTTCGGCACGCGCGCCGCCGCGACCGGCAATCTCTTTGTAAAGCCCGCACAGACAACGCCGCTGGCGGAACTCAAAACGCGTTTGATCCAGATGTGCAAAGAGCGGGACAAGCCTTACGGCCTGCTGATCCGTAAACTCGATTTTCCGTTCTCTGGAGGCAATGCCGAGATCCAAACGCTGCAGACCGGTTCGGCAAACTCGGGCGGTTCGGTGCGCCCGGTCAGTCCTCCGATTTTGATGTACCGCGTATACCCTGACGGGCGTGAGGAATTGATCCGGGGTATGCGTTTCCGCGGAGTCTCTACGCGCTCGCTGCGCGATATCCTGGCAGCTTCCTCGGAAACAGCGGTATTCGACTACATTAACAATGGAGTGCCTTTGGCGCGCACCGGCGTCCCCGGCTATATTGCCCCGACCTCCATCATCGCCCCGGGATTATTGTTCGATGAACTGGAAGTGGACCAGTTACAGAACCAGTTGCAAAAACCACCTCTGGTTCCGGCCCCGAACCGGACCGCGACCCCCTAGGTTTCCCACATGCGTTTGCTCAGCCGCACTATTCTTCGCGAGCTGTTGGTAACAGCGCTGCTGTGGGCGGTTTTGTTCACGTTCCTGATTTTTCTAGTGAGGGCGCGTCCGCTATTCGAGTTCCTGGTGCGCAGCACCGGGCCGCACTCAACGGTCGTCTACCTTTTCCTGCTGGTGCTGCCGCAGGCGCTTCCCTTCACGGTTCCCATGGGCGTGCTGGTAGCGGTCCTGATCACGCTGACCCGGATGTCAACCGACGGCGAAATCACAGCGATGCGCGCGGCCGGCATCCCGGGACGCCGTGTGGCGCCGCCCATCTTGCTATTTGGATGCGCCGCCCTGGTAGTCGCCGCGGTTTCTTCGCTGTGGTTGACGCCCTGGGCCATCCGCGAACGGTTTCGCGTGGAGAACCTGCTGATCGGCAACGGCCTGACCTCCGATGTCCAGCCGCGCGTATTTGAAGAACGCTTCCCCAACTCCATTCTCTACGTTACCGATGTCACAACCGGTATCACGGGACGCTGGAAGAGGGTCTTTCTCGCTGACATCACGCCGCCCGAGAGTCGTGCGCCGGACGCGCCCGAACGAGGCGACGGTCCGCGCATTACGCTCGCCTCGGAAGCCGTCGTGGTGGCCGACGCGGCTCTGAACCGCCTGCAGCTTTCCTTACAAAATGGCAGTACCTACGAGGCAGGAAAGGATACCAGCGACTACCGCATCACCGCGTTTCCGGTGGGCGATCAGGGTCTGGAAGCCCGCAGGCCGGCTGAGGTCCGCGCCACGCGCCCATCCGTGGAAATGGATACGCGGCCGTTGTACCGCCTGGCGTATCACGACAACAAGCTGGACCGCACCGCGAAGCTCGATGCGCGCACGGAACTGCATCAACGTTTCGCCTTGCCCCTAGCCTGCTTGTTGATGGCGCTGGTCGGTGTGCCCCTGGGCGTCACGCGCCGGCGTGCTGGGAAATCCGCGGCGGTCGTGATGACCGCCGTGCTGGCCTTTCTCTACTACATGGCGCTGATCGCATTTATCGGCATGGCGCGGCAGGGGACGCTATCTCCAGAAGCAGCGGTATGGCTCCCCAACCTGCTCTTCGCCATAGGCGGGGTGATCATGCTGGCGCGTCTGGAAAAACCTGGGGATCTAGATCTGATGGGGGCCATCAGCAGCCGCCTGCGCCCGCTGCCCCGGAGCATTCGCCGGCCACTGGAGCGTTTGGAGCCGCGATATTGGCTGGCCCGGTTTTCGCTGCTGCCGCGTGTCACCGATACTTACGTGCTCTCCAGCTTCCTGTTTTATTTCGCCGTGCTCCTGGCTAGCTTCGTATTGATGTTCCAGGTATTCACGTTTTTCGAATTGCTCAGCGACATCATCCGCAACCGTATCTCGATGGATCGCGTGCTGGTGTATCACTTCTTCCTCACGCCCAGGCTGATCTATGAGCTGGCTCCCTTCGCGGTGCTGACGGCGGTGCTGGTCTCATTCGGCATCTTGACCAAGCACAACGAAGTGACGGCGCTCAAAGCTTGCGGCGTCAGTGTCTATCGGCTGGCAGCGCCCATATTGGTGGCGGGTGTCGTACTGAGCGGCAGCTTGTTTGCTTTCGATCACTATTGGGTTCCGGAGGCCGACCGCCGCCAGGACGCCATTCGTGCAGAGATCAAGGGCCGTCCGGCGCAAACCTTCCTTCGCCCGGATCGCCGCTGGATTTCCGGCCTGCACGACCGCATGTTCTATTACAAGTATTTCGATCAGGCGCAACACGTGATGCTGGGCGTGAACGTTTTTGAAATCGATCCCGTTCGTTTCCGCCTTAAACGCCATATCGCCGCCGAACGCGCCCGCTGGGAGGCCAGCCTGAATGCCTGGGTATTCGAGAATGGCTGGAGCCGCGACATGAACGGCAATACCGTAACGCGCTTCGACGAATTCGTCGGCGGCACCCGCACGTTCCCTGAACTGGAGGAGCCGCCGGACTACTTCATCAAGGAAGTGAAGCAGTCCCGCCAGATGAATTTTCAGGAGCTGGACTCCTACATTCGCGAGTTGCAACAGAGCGGGTTCGACACGGTGGCCCTGCAAGTGCAGCTACAAAAGAAATTTGCTGTGCCGCTATTCGCGCTAATCATGGCTATGGTTTCCATCCCTTTCGCCTTCCTGACGGGCAATCGCGGCGCCATGGCCGGCGTGGGCGTCAGCCTGGGAATCGCCATTGTTTACTGGTCGGTGGGGCAGGTATTCGAGCAATTCGGAAACCTAAGTCAGTTGCCGGTGCAGATCGCGGCGTGGTCACCGGATGCCGTCTTTTCGCTGGCAGGCCTTTATTTTTTGGCGCGGATGCGGACCTGATCCCCTTGACTCTAAACGCCAAATGGGAGTAAAGTGGCGATATTATGCAGAACCGAACGTTCATTTTGCTTTCCGGTATTGTCCTGGCGCTGGCGGCCGCGCCCGCATTCGGTCATCACTCCTTTGCGGCTGAGTATGACTCCAACAAGCCCGTAACCCTGAAGGGTGTGGTTACGAAAATGGAATGGCAAAATCCGCACGCGCGGTTCTATATTGACGTCAAAGACGAAGCCGGTGTTGTGACCAACTGGGACCTCGAGTTAGGCAGTCCCAACGGTCTGATGCGGCGCGGCTGGACGCGCAATTCCCTCAAGCCCGGCGACATCGTAACAGTGGATGGGTACCTCGCCAAGGACGGCAGCAAGCTGGCGAACGCCCGCAACGTGACTCTAGGCGACGGACGCAAAATCTTTGCTGGCTCCTCTGACGACGGCGGCCCAAGCAAGTAGTCCGCGGTCAATTTATTCGTAGTGCAGGGCGTGAATCGGGTCCATGTAAGCAGCTTTGCGCGCCGGGTAATATCCGAACGAAACCCCGACTAGCGCGGAAAATACGAACGCCAGCAGGATTGATCCCAAGCTGACCACAGTGGACCAGTCGGCAAAGTACGAAATCAAACCGCTGACAGTTAGGCCCAGCATGATTCCGACGATGCCTCCGGCGACCGAGAGTGTGACGGCTTCCACTAGGAATTGCGACAGGATATCTTTTGTCTTCGCGCCGACGGCCTGGCGCAAACCGATTTCTTTGGTGCGTTCGGTGACCGACACCAGCATGATGTTCATGATGCCGATGCCTCCGACAACCAGTGATACGGAAGCGATTGCGGCCAGCAAGATCGACATAACGCTCGCCGAGGATTCCTGAGCTTTGAAGACTTCTGTCATGTCGCGAATACTGAAATCGTCGTCCTGTGTGCCCTGAATGTGGTGGCGCTGCCGTAGCAGTGTCATCATTTGATCCTGCGCGACGGTCGACATGCCTTCGCGTGCTTGCACCATGATCTGCCCCACGCTGGCGGCATTGGCCTGGCTGGTGCCGATGACTTTCTTTTTGGCTGAACTGATGGGCAACAGGATTACATCGTCCTGATCCTGGCCCGTAGGGGACTGGCCCTTGGGAACCAATGTTCCCGCGACGGTGAATGGTACCTTCTTAATGCGGATCACTTTGCCCACGGGATCCTCGCCGTTAAACAGGTTGTCGGTTACCGTTTTTCCTATGAGCGCAACCTTCGCGGCGGCATCCACGTCGGCATTGGTGAACGGCTGGCCTTCTTCGATTTGAAGATCGCGAATGCTCAGATAGTCCGGCGTCGTGCCGAGGACCTGCGTGCCCCAATTGTTATTGCCATAGACGACTTGCGCGCCGCCCCGGCTCACGGGTGCGGCCGCTTGCACGGCCGGCGCGTCGCGAACCAATGCTTTGGCATCGTCTTCGGTAAGAGTTTGCGCGAAGCCAGAGCCTACGCGAACACCGGAAGTGGTCACGCTGCCGGAGAGAACGATGATGATATTGCTGCCGATGGAGGCGATCTGCTGCTGGATGCGCACTTGCGCCCCGGCGCCGACGGCCACCATGGCGATCACCGCCGCCACGCCGATGATAATGCCGAGCATGGTCAGCGCCGACCGCAGCTTATTGATGAGCAGCGCGCCGAACGCGATCTTCATGCTGGCGAGCAGTTTCTTGGAAAGGCTTGGCTTCATGATGCAATTGCCTCCGCATGCAGTTCCAACTCGGCGTCGCGGCGGTCGCGGACCGGTTGGTCGCTCACAATGCGGCCATCCTTGAACGAAATGGTGCGCTGGCCGTATTGCGCGATATCCGGCTCGTGAGTCACCACGATGATGCTGATGCCTTGTTCGCGGTTCAGGCGCTGAAAGATCGCCATGATCTCTATGCTGGTGCGGGAATCGAGCGCGCCGGTAGGCTCGTCTGCCAGGATGATGCGCGGATTATTGATCAGGCTCCGCGCGATGGCCACGCGCTGCTGCTGGCCGCCCGAAAGCTGGTTGGGATGATGGCCGGCGCGTTCCGCCAGACCGACGATGCGCAGGGCATTCATGGCGCGCTGGTGACCCGGGTCCACGCCATCGGCGCTATACAGCAAGGGAAGCTCGACATTTTCCAGCGCCGTGGTGCGTGCCAGCAGATTGAACTGTTGAAACACGAAACCGATCTTGCGATTGCGGATGTCTGCAAGTTGGTCGCGGTCGAGATCGCCCACGTTCTCGCCATCCAGCGTGTAGGTGCCGGATGTCGGGCGGTCCAGGCAGCCCAGGATGTTCATGAAGGTGGATTTCCCCGATCCCGAGGGCCCCATGATGGTGACGAAACTGCCGCGATCCATCGTGACCGAGACGCCGTCGAGCGCATGGACGGCAACGTCACCAAGCGTGTAGATCTTGGTCAGATTCTCGATTTGAATGAAGTCGGACATGACGCGACCTCCTTAGAAGCCCAGCCGGCGTGTTCCGGGATTCGCCTGAGTGGCCGCGGGCACGGCAGCTTTGCTGGCTGACGCCGTGCCAGTGATCACCAACTGACCTTCGTTCAAGCCGCTCAGAACTTCTGTAAAGTTGCCATCGGTGAGTCCCAGTTTCACCGGCACGCGCTTGGGTTTGCCCTGTTCGAGAACGTAGACCGTCTGCTGTGGTTGCGTGCCGGGAACGGACCGACGGCCCGATTTGCCCTGGCCTTTCGCCGCACCTGGAGTTGGGGCCGCTATGGCGGGATGGAAGCGCAGTGCTGCCGCGGGAACTCGCACGACGTTCCGCACCGCTCCGTTGATGATCCGGACATTGGCCGTCATGCCGGGGAACAGCTTCAAGTCCGGATTTGAAACGGAAACCACTACGTCATACGTGACTACGTTCTGCACGTTGATCGGGGCCTGGCGGATCTGCACCACTTCTCCCGGGAAGGTCACTCCCGGATACGCGTCCACCGTGAAATTGGCGGACTGGCCCACACGAATGGGTCCGACGTCGGATTCATCCACACTAGTATCGACCTGCATTTTCGTCAGATCTTGCGCGATCTGAAAAATGGTGGGGGCCGAGAAGGACGCTGCCACCGTCTGGCCCACGTCCATATTGCGTGAAATCACGGTGCCGTCAACCGGCGCGAGAATTTGTGTGTGCGCTAAATCCAACTGGGCTTGCTGCAGTGTGGCAGTAGCTTGTTTCACCTGCGACTGGGCTTGCTCGAGCTGAGTTTGCGTCACGTCTTTTTGGGATTGCGCGGACGTCACGGTTGACTGCGCCGCAGTAATCGCCGATTGGCCCGCGTCCAGGCTGGCGACAGCCTGGTCATAAGCGGCTTGAAAAGTGTCGGCTTCTTCGCGGGAAATCAGCCCCTGCTTGACCATCTCAATGCGGCGATCATTCTTGATCTTGGCATCGGCCACGGCGCTCTGCGCATGTGCCAAATTCGCTTTCTGACTGGCGACATTGGCTTGCGCGCCAGCGATATCCGACTGCGCTTTGGCGATCGAAGCGCGAGCGCTCACAACTGCCGATTTCGCGCTATCGACGGCGGCGCGCGCCTGCTCCACGCGGGCCTGGAAAATTGCGGGATCGATGCGGGCAACCAGTTGCCCGGCTTTTACCTTTGTATTGAAATCCGCGTACAACTCCAGGATATTGCCCGATACCTGGCTACCGACCTGGACTGTCTTAACGGCGTTCACGGTACCGGTAGCAGTGATCGCCGCCTCAATATTGCCTCGATCAATGGGAGTGGTGAGATACACCGGCTGTCCCGATCCGCGGAAATAGTACGTGGCGGCGACTGCTATAAGCACCACCAGACTGGCTGCCAGCCACCACTTTGAGCGATTTGACCGGCGCAGCGTGGTTTTGCCCGAGGGTGAAGGCTGGCCCCCCACCGCACTGGATATCGGATTAACTGGCTTAGAATCATCACGAACTGGGGGATTCAGCAACTCTGTCGTTGGCATCTCACTCTCCTAACGCCATAAGAGAGTGCATTTGAGTTGCCGAAGGCGCCGTGCCCGTTTGCGACGCGCGCCAAAATAGACTAGACTAAGTTTAGTCCATTAGGCTATGACCAACATTCACGAAGCCAAAACTCATTTCTCGAAACTAGTCGAGCGAGCTGCGGCCGGAGAGGAAATCATTATCGGCAAGGCGGGCAAACCTGTCGCCCGCTTAGTTCCCTACCGGGAAGAGCCTCCCAAACGGATGCCGGGCTCGATGAAAGGAAAGATCCGGATGGCTTCCGATTTTGATGATTTGCCGGCCGATGTCTTGGCCGCTTTCAATGGCGAACTTCCGTGAATCTTCTGCTGGACTCGCATATTCTGCTGTGGTGGCTGTCCGGTAATAAACGCTTGCAGTCGATGGCTCGAAGGGCGATTGAAGACAGCGCTCGTTGCTATGTGAGCGCCGCCACGGCCTGGGAGATTGCCATCAAGGTCGCCATCGGCAAGCTGGAATTTCAAGGCGACCTTGAAGAAGAATTAGCGACTAATTACCTGTTGCCGTTGCCAATATCGGTACCGCATGCGATCGCCGCCGCTTCACTGCCCGCACACCACAGCGATCCATTCGACCGCATGCTCATCGCCCAAGCCAAGATTGAATCCCTCACCCTGATAACACATGACGCGCGGTTACGGGACTATGGCGCTTCAGTCCTCGTGGTGTGAAATCAGGGGCCTTACTCGCTGTCGCTTCCGGTGCTTACTTTAAGCACGGCCAGGAAGGCTTCCTGCGGGATCTCGACGCGGCCCACGCGTTTCATGCGGCGCTTACCTTCCTTCTGCTTTTCGAGCAGTTTGCGCTTGCGTGAAATGTCGCCGCCGTAGCACTTGGCGAGCACGTTCTTGCGCATCGCGGCGATAGTCTCGCGCGCGATGATCTTGTTGCCGATCGCCGCCTGCAGCGCGACTTCGAACATCTGCCGCGGGATCAACTTGCGCAGCCGCTCGATCAGAATCTTGCCGCGCTCGTACGCGAACTCTTTGTGCACGATCATCGACAGGGCATCCACCGGCTCGCCCGCCACCAACACGTCCAGTTTTACCAGCGCAGAAGCCCGATAACCGGACAAGTGGTAATCGAGCGACGCATACCCGCGCGAAGCCGACTTCAGGCGGTCATAGAAGTCGAGCACAATCTCGTTCAGCGGCATCTCGTACAACAGCAGCACGCGTCCCGAGCCGATGTATTCGAACTTTTTCTGGATGCCTCGCTTCTCTTCGAGCAGCTTCAGGATCTCGCCCAGATATTCTTCGCGCGTGATCACGGTGGCGTCGATGATCGGCTCGTCGATCTCTTTGATCTCCGATGGATCCGGGAACTTCTGCGGATTGTCGATCTCCAGGATGCGTCCGTCCGTAGCCGTCACGCGATAGCGCACACCGGGCGCCGTTGTGATCAGGTCGATCTCGAATTCGCGCTCCAGCCGCTCCTGAATGATCTCCAGATGTAGCAAACCCAGGAAACCACAGCGGAATCCAAAGCCCAGCGCCGCGGAGTGTTCCGGCTCAAAGTTGAAGGCACTGTCGTTCAGACGCAGTTTCTCCAGCGCGTCGCGCAACAATCCGTGTTCGTGCGATTCCACCGGATACAATCCCGCGAATACCATGGCTTTGAGCGGTTCGAAACCGGGCAGCGGCTCACTCGCAGGACTGGCATCGTTGGTAATGGTGTCGCCGATCTGCGCGTCCGAAACGGTCTTGATAGTGGCGTGGAGGAATCCGACCTCGCCTGCTGCCAACTCGTCGCAGGGGATTGGTTTGGGCGATTGATACCCCACGCCTTCCACTTCATGAACGCTGCCGTTATTCCACAGGCGGATCTTCATGCCTTTGCGAATGCGGCCGTCCACCACGCGAGCCAAAATGATGACGCCGCGGTAGGAATCAAACCAGGAATCGAAAATCAGAGCGCGCAACGGTGCGTCCGGCGATCCTTTCGGCGGAGGAACCTTGTGCACCACCGCCTCGAGAATCTCATCGATTCCCACGCCGTTCTTGGCGCTGGCCAGGACCGCTTCGCTGGCATCCAAACCAATCACGCTTTCGATCTGCTCGCGAATGCGCTCCGGCTCGGCCGACGGCAAGTCAATCTTGTTGATGACCGGAATAATTTCCAGATTGTGGTGCAGCGCCAGATAAGTGTTCGCGAGTGTTTGCGCCTCCACACCCTGCGATGCGTCCACCACCAACAGCGCGCCTTCGCATGCCTGAAGGCTACGCGAAACTTCATAGCTGAAATCCACGTGGCCCGGCGTATCGATCAGGTTGAGCTGGTAGTCTTCGCCGTTTTTCGCACGGTAATCCAGGCGAACGGCATGCGCCTTGATGGTGATACCGCGTTCGCGCTCGAGGTCCATCGAATCCAGCACTTGGGCCATCATTTCTCGCTGGCTGAGCGCGCCCGTAACTTCCAGCAGTCTGTCCGCTAGTGTCGATTTGCCATGATCGATGTGCGCAATGATAGAGAAATTGCGGATATGAGAAGGATCCATTGAGGTAAGATGGTGCCGGAACCCCAATTATCCCACGATGTCCGCGGATTCTCTCAACTGGCAGCAATTAGACGCGAAAGGACTTAACTTCGCGATCCTGGTGGCGCGTTTCAACAGCGCGATCACGGAGAAACTCTTGACAGGTGCGCGGGAGGCCTTCACCAAAGCGGGCGCGAAAAGCCAGCAGGTGTTCTACGTTCCGGGCGCTTTTGAGCTCCCCTTTGCCGCGAAGAAACTGGCGCAACGCGGTGGTTTCGACGCCATCGTGGCGCTTGGCGCGGTGATTCGTGGCGGCACCCCCCACTTCGATTACGTCGCCGGAGAAGCGGCGCGTGGCTTGCAGCAGGTCGGCCTCGAAACTGGTGTCCCCGTCATTTTCGGAGTCCTCACCACCGATAACTGGGAACAAGCCGAGGCTCGTGCGGGCGGCGCCGCTGGGAATAAGGGCTTCGACGCGGCCATGACCGCCATCGAAATGGCGCGGTTCTAGGCAATGCCCGCTCGCCATCGTTCCCGTCAGCGTGCTTTGCAAGTCCTGTTCCTGTGGGATCAGCGCAAGCAGGATATCGACGAAGCCATCTCTTCGTTTTATGAGACGCTCGGCTCGGAGGAAGAAGAGCCCCAGCGTACGCCCACGGACGAGTTCATGGAGAGTCTGGTGCGCGGCGCTGCTGCCGACTCCACCGTCATCGACCAGCAGATCAGCGCCAAATCGTCGAACTGGCGCATCGAGCGCATGGCCGTGGTGGATCGCAACATTTTGCGGCTTGCTGTCTACGAGATGAATGGACTGAAGACTCCACCCGCCGTGGCGATTGACGAAGCCTTGGAACTCGCTCGCCAGTTTTCGGGCGATGAATCTGTCGCGTTCATCAACGGAGTGCTTGACGCCGTCCGCCGCGATGCGGATCGGCATACGTCGTGAGTCCGCTCAAAGTCGTCCTGATCTCACCGCGCAATCCCCTCAACATCGGAGCTGCAGCTCGCGCCATGAGCAACTTCGGATTCTCCGAGCTTCGCCTGGTGAATCCTTACGAAGTCGCGTTCCACGAAGCTCGCTCGGCGGTGAAGGCACACGCCGTCTTGGAACAAGCCGTCGAATACTCGACCGTTGCGGAGGCGGTCGCGGATTGCGCGCTAGTAGTTGGCACCACGGCGATAGGCTCCCGGGTCTTGGAACATCCGCTGCGGCGCTTGGAATACGGCGGCAAGCTCATCGCCAAGAAAATGGTAGCGGTGCCTGTTGCACTTCTGTTCGGATCGGAAAAATTCGGGTTGTCTAACGAAGACATGTCGCACTGCCACTGGCTCATGCGTATTCCGGCACGCGAGGAGCACGGGTCCATGAATTTAGGGCAGGCCGTGGCCGTGTGCCTCTATGAGATTATCCGCAACCCGGCCGTAGCCAAAGTTGCGCTTGCGGCCAGGCCCTCTGCTGGAGGAGCGCATCTCGAACGCATCACCGAACTTCTCGAAACCATCCTCGATCGTTCGGGCTATGTGCATGCTCGTGTCGAAGGTTCCACGCGCATGAAGATCCGCCGCCTTGTGCGCCGCCTGCAGTTAAATGCGCACGACGCGGAGGTCTGGCTGGGCATGCTACGGCAGATTCTCTGGAAGCTCGAACGGCGTGAATGATATTCTGAGTTGACTCATGACGAAAGTAACTTTGCATTACGATCTCACGCGCCCACTAGTCGACCAAGACTTCGAAAACATTGCCAATGTCCATGCGACCTATGGAATGGCGCGGGTTCAAGTAGCCCCTTCGCTCGACACGATCACAGTCGATTACGACGCGTCCCGACTGATGAAGAGCGACGTTGAAGCGGTTCTTGCCAGCCACGGGATTCCAATCCAGGTTACTGCCGCTGTTTAGTCAGCAATTCGAGATCCTCCGGAGTCTTGGGCCAATCTTCACGCAGCAAACGTGACAAGGCGCGGTCGGCGAGCAGCTTTCCATTCGTCTGGCATTTTGGACAGTAGTTTGTCTCGTTAGAGGCGTAGCGGATACGCTGTATTTGCGACTCGCAGCGGGGACACGGCAGCTTATAACGCCCATGGGCGGCCATGCCTCCCCGGAACGCCGTCACTTTTTCGGGGAAGTTGTCGCCGGCCTCGTCACGCAGGCGTTCGATCCATCGATGCAGAGTCACCTTCGTGGCGATATACAGGCGTTCGATTTCGTCTCGCGATAGTTTTTGTGTGAGCGCCAAAGGCGAGAGTTGCGCCTCGAACAGGATCTCGTCGGAATACGCGTTGCCGATTCCACTGAACGATCGGGGATCGCTCAAGGCCCGCTTCAGCGTGTGGTTGGATTCCGTCAGCACGGTGGCAAAGCGTTCTAGATCCGTGTCGAGCACTTCCAAACCGCCCGGGTCCAGGGCGCGCAGACCTTCCTCGCCCGCTGCCAGATGAAGCGAGGCACGTTTCCGGGAGCCCTCTTCGGTCAATAGCAAAGTCCCGTTGGGAAAATCGAACGCGGCCAAACCTCTCGGTTTGGATACCCTTGCGCCAAGCGCGCGCCAATGAAACCGGCCCCCGATCATCAGGTGCACCACCAGCCATACGTCGTCTTCAAGTCCGATACAAATGCGCTTGCCAAGCCTGCGCAACTCTGTAACGGTTTTGCCCGGAGCACTTTCGAGCGGGGGATCTACGGTTCGCAACAGGAAGGGGCTTGCGATGCGCACTGCGTCGAGTCTGCGGCCTAGGATGCGCTTCTCCAGCGCCTCGATGTATACGGTTACATCCGGCAGTTCGGGCAACCGCGTGTACCTACTTTTTCAAACCCGGCAATCCACCTAGAGACGGCGCCATGCGCACCGCGCGCAGGATCGCTTCGGCCACCGCTTCGGCTGCGGCAACCCCCAGCGCGTCAATGGGTGCGCGGGCGGTCCCTGAAGACATTGCCACCACCAGATCTCCATCCGACATTGTGTTCACCGGATAGATCGTCCGCGCCATCCCAAGTTGCCCCATCTGCGCCAGCTTAGTCGCTTCCACCTTGCTAAGAGACGCGTTGGTCGCAACCACCACGAGTGTGGTGTTTTCTCGCGTGTAACCCGTGGGTCCGGAAGCTTTCATCAGCTTGGCGCTATCGGCAAATTCCATCGAATCTGGTGTCTTGCGGGTGCCCGCGATGATCTTGCCGTTTACCGTGTCGCGCACATCGCCGACCGCGTTCACGACCGCCAGGGCCGACACCATCACGCCCGCATTCTGGCCCTCAAGCGGCACTGTCCACGAACCCAAGCCGGATTTCATCGCCTGCTTGATACCCAGAATCTTGCCCACCGTTGCGCCGGTTCCCGCACCTACCGCGCCTTCGTTTACAGCCTTATCGGTCGCGGCCGCTGCGGCGGTTTCCGCCATCTCCCGCGTAGGGCGCACACCTTTCTTGCCCATACTGAGATCGTAGAGAATGGCCCCAACGACGATAGGTACCGGCCCAGCCCCAGTCTTGAAGCCGACGCCCTTGTGCTCCAAAAACCTGCGCACGCCGCTGGCTGATTCCAGGCCAAACGCGCTCCCGCCGGAAAAAACAACGCCATGAATCATGGGAGTGACGTGCATCGGGTTCAACACGTCCCATTCGTCCACGCCCGTGGCCGATCCGCGGATATCGCCGCCCGCCACCGCTCCCCGTTCGCACAGCACTACCGTGCACCCCGTCAATCCGTCATAATCGGAGGCATGCCCCACTAAGATGCCGGGGATGTCGGTGAGGCCTTTCATTTT
Source organism: uncultured Bordetella sp. (assembly GCA_964504905.1). Taxonomy (GTDB): domain Bacteria; phylum Acidobacteriota; class Terriglobia; order Bryobacterales; family Bryobacteraceae; genus Palsa-187. Next base: position 30,620 of record CAZDGT010000123.1, read on the forward strand.
GCGTTTTCATATTAACATCAACCATGCCAGTAGCCACCGCGCCGGGAGACCCTGATTGCTCGATTTCCTAAAAACGCCTGTCGAGACGTTCCAGGAATTTCTGTACTTGAGCGGCCGCGCATTCCGCAATATTGTCCGCTCGCCCCACTATGCAGACGATATTCTGCTGCAGATGGACGCCATCGGTGTCGGTTCGTTGTTCATCGTCAGCCTGATCGGTTTTTTCAGCGGCGTCGTAATGGCTCTGCAAATGTCGCGCGCACTCGCCAATTACGGTGCGCAGGGGCAGATCGGGCAGATCGTTTCCATCACACTTGTACGCGAGTTGGGGCCAGTGCTTGCGTCATTGTTGGTCGCCGGACGCAACGCCAGCGGCATTGCGAGCGAGTTGGGCTCCATGCGGGTTACCGAGCAGATCGACGCTATGCGCGCTCTGGGAACGGATCCTATTCAGAAGCTAGTGACGCCGCGGCTCATTGCCATGGCTGTGGTTCTTCCGTTGCTGACTATCATCGCGGATTTTCTTGGATTGGTTGGCGGCTATTTCATTGCCTACACCATGCTGAACATCACGAGTTCGCAGTATTGGAGCACGGCTTGGCGCGTCCTGGAGTATAACGATCTCACCCAGGGGCTGCTGAAGCCATTCCTATTCGCTATTGTGATCGCGCTGGTGGGGTGTTACTACGGCATCAATACAACGGGCGGCACGCAAGGTGTGGGCCGCTCCACCACCAAAGCTGTGGTCGTGGCCTCGGTCTGGATCTTTATCATCACCGCCATGCTGGACCCGTTGTTTGTGAACTTGAAATGATCGCGAACGAAGTGGAAAGCCGCGCAACCGCGAATCTTGGCGACCCTCCTGTGGTCAGCTTCGAAGATGTGAACCTCGCCTTCGGAGAGACGCCCGCGCTGGTGCATCTTTCTTTCTCCATGCGTGCCGGGGAAACACGCGTGGTGCTGGGTGCCGCCGGTAGCGGAAAAACCATGCTGCTGAAGACGGCCGTCGGACTGGTCCGGCCGGACTCCGGCCGCATCTCTCTGTTTGGCCAGGAGGTCACGGGCCGCAAAGAGAGCCAGTTGTATGAGGTTCGCAGCAAGGTGGGCATTCTGTTCCAGGAGGGTGGCCTGTTCGATTCGCTCACCATCGCTGAAAACGTTGCCTACCCTTTGCTCAACCAGTACGCTCTCCGCCAGGCGGGCGAGGCTCCTTCGCCCGGGGAAGTGGACCAGCGGGTCCGCGAATCTCTAAGCTTCGTCGAACTGGAGCACACGCTCGAAAAATTCCCTAGCGAACTATCCGGAGGCATGCGCCGGCGTGTCGGCATCGCCCGGGCCGTGGTTACGGCCCCCCAACTGGTGCTCTACGACTCGCCCACCGCCGGGCTCGATCCCATCACGGCCAACACCATCATTAATCTAATCCTCAAGGGGCGCGACATGCGCAATACCGCCACCATTATGGTCACCCACCGCTACCAGGATGGGCACTTGATGGCCAATTTTCGCTACAATCCGAGCAGTGACAAAATCGAGCGTGCGGAGAGCAGCCAATTGACGACCCGGTTCTTCGTCATGAAGGAGGGGCGCCTCTTCTTCGAAGGCTCGGAGGATGAGTTGCGCGCCAGCTCAGATCCGTACGTGGAAAAATTCGCACGGGCGGGGAGTTCCTAGGAGCCTATGGCGCTACAGACCAAAAAGAGGTGGGCGCAACTAAAGGTGGGCCTTCTGGCCATCTTCGCCCTGTCCCTCCTGGCGTTTCTGATATTCCTGATGACCAGTTCGACTGGTCTGTTTACCAAGCGCACCGAGGTCTACACGTTCCTCGATGACTCGGCCGCCATCGCGGTAAGCGCCCCGGTGCGCCTGAATGGAATCACGGTAGGAAGAGTGGAAAACATCGGTCTTTCGGGATCGAGCGAGCCTAACCGGATCGTGCGCGTAACCCTGGAAGTCGAAAACAAATACTTGGCTTCGATACCCGTGGACTCCCAGGCTGCCATCGCCGCCGAAAACTTGCTGGGCACGAAATACATCAACATCAAGAAAGGCCGGAGCCAAGATACGGTTCAGCCC
>CAZDGT010000124.1:0-1537 GCA_964504905.1 uncultured Bordetella sp.
CCACGATCATCGCGTCGTTGGTCAGCAGCCTGTGCTGAACGCTGATTCGCGTAGCCGACCGGATCGTCTCCCAATCAACGGGTAAAAGCCGCAGCGGCAATTTCGCCAGTCCATCCGCCGCCGCTGGGTAGTGCAACAACTGGCTAATGACCTCGGGATGATTCTGTAAAAAGGTGAGCGTTCTAGCACCGGCAGGGACGAAGCGACGGGCTGTTTCAATCATCATGGTTTTGAACAAGGCGTCGGCAACCACGCCGGCGCTGGTGAAAGCAAGAACTTCTCCTGCGGCCACTCGCTCCAGGAATGCCCGGCATCGAGCGGTCAAAGGAGCGAAGTCAATCAACGCATAGCCAAGGATGTTGGCGTCAATGAAGCATGATGCAGCAGGCGGTAAGCCATCGATCATTACGATTGCTCAGAGATGATGGGACGCAAAAATGCTTCGATCTTGGCGTTTTCGATGTCGAATTTCGGAAGCGTCCATGATCGCGAGAACGGTCTCCGGGTCGATGCCGGTCAACAAGGGCAGATCCAGCCGGCCAACGGCAGGAGAAGAGACGGGCTTGTCCATCGGTTCAAGCGTCACCCGTAGCAGGGTACCGGCCGCCAAACCCGTCGGCTCATCGGGAACAATCACCTTACCGTCGAAATGGGCTTTAAGTGTGACCATAGTGGCGTTATACCTCGCGCTTCTTGACAAACCAATTCAAAGACGCCTGGTTTGTGCTCTTACGCTTGTAAGGGCGGCGATGGCCCAGTAAATTGAACACTCTCAAGGCGAATTGCCGTTGCCCCGGCCATTGACCGTGGCCAGGTCCGGTGCGGGAGGAGTACGAGCCTTCGATGAAACCGTCCGATGCAAGTAGCGGCTCACCTCCAGACCCCCGCAAGGCTGCGACGAACTCCGCCGAGTCGGCCTGGGCCGACTTTCAACGCGCGTTAAGCGAAACCAAGGACAGGCTGCAGACTGACCGCAAGCAGATCGAACAAAAGCTGACCGCGTCTCCCAAGTCCGGAAAGAAACATCCCAAACAGCAGCAATCCGCAAGTTCGCAGCCATCCTCCGCCACCCGCGACCCCGAATTGGCCGGCATGGTCGAGCATCTGATTCAACACTACAACGAAGCGATCGCGTTTATCGAGCAGCAGGCCAACACGCTCCGCCAGGCGTCCGCGGGGCAGGAGAGCGTTGCGAAGCAGCAGGCGAGCCTCCAGCAACTCCGCGAGCAGCTCGATGAGAAGGTCAAACTGATCGAGGCCAACTCGACCAAGGAATTGCAGCGCGCCGAAACGATCAGCCGGCTCCAGGCTGATATGGACAGATTGGCGGAACAGCACCAGACCGCAGCGGCCCGTTCCGAAGACTTCCTGCAGCAAAAAGATCGTCAGATTTCCCAGCACATCCAGGCTTTGCGCACGCGCGAAGAGCAGCTTCACCAGAGCGCGCAGCGAGCCAATAGCCTTCAGCAAGAGCTGGATCGACTGCGTCTGGATCGTGACCGTTTAACGCAGCAGCTTGCCGCGATGAAGCAGCGTT
>CAZDGT010000125.1:0-7592 GCA_964504905.1 uncultured Bordetella sp.
TGACGTCAATGAAGCGTTTATTTGCGTTATCTTGCGGCTTCTGCCTGGTTTTCTTCGGCCTTCTATTTCCGGCCGGGGCCAACGCGGATGTCCGAGATAAGAAAACTGTTATGACGATCAACGGACCGGTCAAGATCCCGGGTGCGAACGTGGTATTGCCCGCGGGCACCTATGTCCTTAAAGTGCTGCAGACGGCAAATACCAGGAATATCATTCAGGTCTTCAACGATAAAGAGAACAAAGTCTACGCTACTGTCCTTGCGATTCCGAACTACCGGTTGAAGGCCACCGACAATCACGAGTTTGCCTTCTGGGAGACCCCGGCGGGCCAAGCGACGGCGCTGCGGTCTTGGTTCTATCCCGGCGATACCTACGGAGTAGAGTTCGCTTACCCCAAGAAAGCGGCGACTGAGATCGCGCATTCGAGCAACCAAAACGTTCCCACGGTTTACTCGGACTCCGACAAGCCCTCCGATTTGACGAAAGCGCGGATCGGCGCCACCACTCCGCAGGGTGCGGAAGCCGAATTGGCAAAGGACGTGTACTCCGAGGCTGGCGGGACCACTCCTTCTGGATCAGCAAACAAATAAGGGCTGACCAGACCCGCGAGCCGGACGCCGGGATCGCCCGATGCGATCCCGGCACGCTGCTTTTGTCTGGGGAGGCATCGGCACAAATGATCCCTCGTGCTATCGCATTATCGCTAGCCTGCTTTCTATGCGCCGGCAGCCAGAATACTGTGCCGGCCGACAATCAGGAAACCCTTGACCTTGATCGCATCGCCACGGATGACGTAGATCTTGTGGCCTTGGATGTCGCGGTGATCGATCGCCGCGGCGCCTTCGTCAGTGGCCTCGGCAAAGAAAACTTCGCCGTGATCGAAAATGGCCGCCCTCAGCCCATAACGGTGTTTCGCAATGAAGACCTGCCGGTTACCCTCGGCCTCATTGTGGATAGCAGCGGCAGCATGCGGCCCAAGCGCAGTGAGACCGTGGCCGCCGCCACTCAACTGGTGGAGGCTAGTAATCCCGCCGACGAGGTTTTCGTGGTGAATTTCAATGAGAACGCTTCTTTGGGCCTGCCTCGCTCGCTGCCGTTCACCGCCGACCGTGGCGCGCTAACTTCGGCATTGAACCGGATGCCTGCCTCCGGCCGAACCGCCCTGTATGACGCACTCGCCGTAGGCCTGGAGCAACTGAAGCTGGGCCGTCACGAGCGCAAGAGTCTGGTTGTTTTTAGCGATGGCGGCGACAACGAGAGCAGCCATAGCCTGGCGCAAATCATGTCGGCGCTGGAGCAATCCCCGGCAACGGTCTACACCATCGGCCTGTTTGACGCGGGGGATCGCGATCGTAATCCGGGTGTGCTGAAGCGGCTGGCGCGCGCCTCTGGAGGACGGGCATTCCTGGCGGGGAGTCATCGCGAAATCCCCGCCATCTGCCAGAAGATTGCCACGGAAATCAGATCCCGGTATGTGATCGGCTATATTCCGCAGACTGTACGGGAGGGCGAATACCGAACCGTTGCAGTGAAAGTCCGCGCACCGGGCCACAACGGGCTGGAGGCGCGCACGCGGACTGGTTTTCGGGTGCCGCGACGGAACTGAGCACCCCGCCGCTGGCCGTCCGGTACGATTTGATTTTCGCTCGCCCGGCGCGACATGCTGGACTGGTGAGCCTGTTTACTCCTCTAAAGATTCGTGACATCACTTTGCGGAACCGCATTGCCGTTTCGCCCATGTGCCAGTACTCCTCCGACGACGGCTTCGCCAACGAGTGGCACTTTGCTCATCTCGGCAGCCGGGCCGTGGGCGGCGCCGCTCTGGTGATGGTGGAGGCGACCGCGGTGGAAGTGCGCGGACGCATCACTCCGGGTGACATGGGCCTGTGGAAGGATGAGCACATCGCGCCCCTGGCGCGTATCGCGGCGTTCGTCAAGCAGCAGGGCGCGGTGGCGGGCATTCAGATCGCCCACGCCGGCCGCAAGGCGAGCTGCCATGTGCCGTGGGAGAAGAACGGTGCTCCACTCGCTCCGGAAGAGGGCGCGTGGGTAACCGCCGCTCCCAGCGCCGTGCCTTTTCGCGCGGGAGATCCGGCACCGGCGGCATTGGATAAGGCCGGCATTCGCTCGATCACTGAGGCGTTCGCGGCGGCGGCGCAGCGCGCGTTGACCGCGGGATTCGAGCTGCTGGAGATTCACGGCGCGCACGGCTATCTGGCGAATGAGTTTCTTTCACCGCTCTCGAACAAGCGGACCGATGAGTACGGCGGGTCCTTCGAAAATCGCATTCGTTTCCTGTTGGAAACGACGGAAGCGGTGCGCGCGGCGTGGCCCGAGCGGCTGCCTCTATGGGTCCGCATCTCAGCGACCGACTGGAAAGAGGGCGGCTGGACCATCGATGACTCGGTCAAGCTGGCTCCGGAATTGCGCAAGCGTGGAGTCGATTTGATCGATTGTTCCTCGGGCGGGTCCGCTCCCGATGCCAAGATTCCGGTGGGGCCTGGTTTTCAGGTGCCGCTCGCGGAAAGGATTCGCAAAGAGACTGGCGTCATGACAGGCGCGGTGGGCATGATCACCGAGCCGCAGCAGGCCGAGGAGATTGTCGCATCGGGAAAGGCGGACGTGGTGTCATTGGCGCGCGAGTTCTTGCGCGATCCCTATTGGCCGCTGCACGCAGCGCAGGCGCTGGGCCTGGAGCCAGAAGCGCCGATTCAATACGGGCGCGCGTTTACGAAGTAAAGTTGAGGGATGAAATCGGCGTCGCGCGCTACCGTGATCCTGATCGCCATAGCGCTGGCCCGCCTGCTGGTGCATGCTCTCACCAATTCGCAGTATGGATTCCATCGCGACGAACTGGCCACTCTTGATGACGCTCACTACCTGGCTTGGGGCTACGTCGCGTATCCACCATTGACGCCGTTTATCGGACGCCTGGCCCTCGAGTTGTTTGGCCTCTCAGTAGCAGGGGTGCGTTTTTTCGGTGCTCTGGCGCAATGCGCGGCGCTGGTGTTCACCGGCTTGATGGTGCGGGAAATGGGCGGCAGAACGTGGGCGCAAGCGGTCGCGGCGCTGGCGGTAGCGGTCGCTCCAGTTTCGATTCTGTGGGGTGCGTTATTTCAATACACCACGTTCGACTACCTGTGGTGGGTGTTAGCGGCCTATTTCGTAGCGCTCCTGGTGCGCTCGGACGATCCGCGCTGGTGGCTGGGAATCGGCGTCGCTGTCGGACTGGGAATGATGACGCGCTACACCATGGCATTCCTGGCCGCTGGCATCACCGGAGGCGTCCTGCTGACTCCTGCGCGCCGCTATTTGCGCAGCCCTTGGTTATGGGCGGGCGTCACGGCTTCACTTTTGATCTTTCTGCCGAATCTAGTGTGGCAAATCCGGCACGATTGGATCGTGTTCGATTTCTTGCGCTACCTGCACGCGCGCGACGTGCGCATTGGCCGGACCGATGATTTTCTGCGCAACCAGTTCTTGGTCCCCGCCAACATCTTTACGGTGCCGCTGTGGGCCGCCGGCCTATGGTTCTATTTTGCAACGCCCACCGGCAGGCGCTTCCGGCTGCTGGGGTGGATGTTTGTAATTCCCTTTGCGCTGTTTGCAATCGGTAAGGGCCGCGACTATTACACCGCGGGAAGTTATCCGATTCTGCTTGCGGGTGGCGCGGTTTGGGCCGAGCAATGGATCGCTGGCCTGGCTGCGAGGCGCGCGCGGCTGATACGGGGCGCCGTCTGGAGCACGCTGGTAATGGGAACGGCGATGGGCATGATCCTGGTTCCCTTTGGCTCCGTAAATTCCTGGTGGTGGAATCACGTGGCGTCGCAGCTTGACGACTTTCGCGAGGAGGTCGGCTGGCCGGATCTGGCCGAGGCCGTTGCGCGCGTTCGCGACCAACTACCGGCGGAAGAACGGGCAGGCGTGGGAATTCTGGCCGGCAACTACGGAGAAGCAGGGGCCATCAATATGTTCGGACCCGCTCGCGGTTTGCCGACCGCGATCAGCGGAGTCAATTCGTATTGGGAGCGCGGATACGGCGAGCCGGCGCCCCGGACGCTGATCGTATTGGGACTATCGCGCTCAACGGCAGACCAGCATTTCGCGGCGTGTGAAGGGGCGGGCCGAGTCACCAACCGCTATGGTGTGAGGAATGAAGAGTCGCAAAGGCATCCCGAAATCTTCGTGTGCCGAAGCTTGCGCAAGCCATGGCCGGAGTTCTGGAAGGACCTTCGCTCGTACAGTTAGACCTTTTTGTTTTTCCAGGTGCCGCGGCGGAACATCAGAAACGCGAGCACGGCGAAGGTCGAATAGCAGATGGCAATGGTTACGAAGATGCCCATGGCTCCCATTTGTGCCGGGAATGCCAGGAACCAGGCGAGCGGCAGTTGCCATCCCCAGAAGCAAATAACATTGAGTATGGTGGGCGTGACGGTATCGCCCGCGCCGTTGAACGCTTGCACCAGCACCATGCCCCACGCGTAGAAAATAAATCCGTAGGATACGGTACGGAGAGCAGTGGCGGCCATGGGCGCCACTAACGGGTCGCTGGTGAAGAGGCGGATGATGGGCCCGGCGAAAGCGATGAAGACCAGCGCCACCAAGCCCAGGAAGACCATATTGTAGAGTCCCGCATGCCACACTGCGGACTCGGCGCGTTGCGGTTTCTTCGCGCCCAGGTTCTGGCCCACCATGGTGGCGGCGGCGTTGGCCATGCCCCAACTCGGCAGCAGAGCGAAGATCATGATGCGCATCGCCAGCGTATAACTGGCCACGGCCGCGCTGCCAAAAGTAGCGATGATTCGGACCATCACGATCCAACTGGCCATGCCAATCAGGTTTTGAAACATGCCGCCGAGCGAGAGCCGTATCAGCCGCAGCATCACTTCGCCGTGCACATGGAAGTGGTCGAGCCGTACTACCACGCGGCTTTTGCCTCCGAATAAGAACCAGAGTTGCATCAGGACGCCGCAACCGCGCCCGATGGTGGTCCCGATGCCGGAGCCGGCGACACCTAGTTTAGGGAACGGTCCGAGCCCGAAGATCAGGCAGGGGTTCAGCAGGATGTTGATGATGTTTGCCGTCCACAGAACGCGCATCGCAAGCGAGGCGTCGCCAGCGCCGCGAAACACAGAGTTGAGTAAGAAGAGGAAGAGGACGGTACCACTGCCGCCGTAAATCGCCCGCGCGTAATTCGTGCCAGTGGCGAGGACCGACGGAGACGCTCCCATTGCGCTGAGAAGTTTCGGAGCGAAAATGAAGCCCGTTAGCCCGAGCACCACCGATATCAGAAGCGCGAGAAATATCGATTGCACTGCGACATCGGCTGCAGCGTCCGGATTCTTTTCGCCGGTGCGGCGGGCGACGGTGGCGGCGGCGGAAATGCCGAGGCCCATCGCCACCGCGTAGAGCAGCGTGAGCAGCGATTCGGTGAAGCCCACAGTGGCGACGGCGTCCGAACCCAGGTGCGCAACCCAGAAGACATCGACGACGGCGAAGAGCGACTCCATCATCATCTCCAGCACCATGGGGATGGCTAGCAGAGTGATGGCGCGCGGGATGGAGCCTTCGGTGAAGTCGCGATGCGTATCGCCGACGATGGCGTCCTTGATCGCCTGGAAGAGGCTGGGCTGCTTGTGGATCAGACCTGGCATTTACCGTTTGAGCGGATCTTCAACCCAGGGGGGCGTAGCTTCCATTAGGCGGCCGAGTTCGGGTTCGAGCTGCTGCATCTTCTGCTTCATTTCCCAAGCCACCTGGCGGTAGCTGAAGTGGCCTTTGACGCCGCTGCGCAGGCGCGCGATGTATTCGGCTTCGGCAAAATCCATCTTGAAAAGGAAGCGTGAGCGCGCACCGAAAGGCAGCAGGTAGTGCGCGGCGGGCTCGGGAAGATTTTGAATGGTAGCGAGCGTATCCGCCATTACGGCTTCGTAATTCTCCGTGATACCGGCGTCGCGGAGCGCCTGCGGAGTATCGAAACCGAGACGTCCGGAATACGCCTGGCGATACTGCTGGCAGCGCCGGTGCCGATGCATATCGCGATAGGCCCCGATGTCCATGACGATGTCGTAGGCGTAGAGTCCTCCGCGGAATCCACGCAGGAGTTCGTCGCGGCGCGTGCGGGAGCGGAGCGCCACATCGATCACTTCGTTGCGCAGGGCCGACGACCAGGAGCATGCGAGATCATAGAGATCCCGGAAAGGGACATCCGTCACCGGATAGAGGAGCGTGGCGGCGACTTCGGCGTGCATGTCGGTTGGGCGCAACAAATCCATGGGGTCGACAGGCGAGGGCGGAATGGATATGTTTTCGCGAGCCCAGGCTTCGAGATCCTGCCGCGATTGCAGGGCGTGTTCGTCAACCTCAACGTGGCGGGCGAGTGTCGGCGCGAGCGGTTCGCCGGCCGTCTTCTCATCCCAGGTGCAGGTGGGCGGCTGAGCGCAGGCGGCGGCGATTTCTTCGGCGAGATCGCGGACCTCAGCGTAGGCGGAAGCTTTCAGCCGGCGGATCTGGCGCTCCAGCGTGCGGATACTGGTGACCTGTCCTACGCCCGTCGGAATGCCAAACGGCAGCGTGTAGCGCGCCACGTCGAAAGCGCGCGCGGTAAGGTTGCGCTGGTAGGCGTCCGGCTTCATGTCGTCGGGGCGAGGCAGCTTTTCTGTGAGGTGCTCCAAGATGGTCTTGTGGATCGCGTGATAGGTGTCGAGCAATTTCTGTGCGGCGGCCTCGTAGGCGGAGGAGGCGCCCGAAAGTTCGGGCGGAGTTACAAAACCGGAGCGCGAAAAGTCCTGATAGCGCGAGGATCGGGCCTGGCCGTCCCACAGTTGTTCGTCTTCAATCTCGGTGGCCGCGAGCTCGGAGACGCCCTCGAAACAGACGACGATGTGGCCGAGATCGGCGATGGAGGCGTGGCCGTACTGGAAGTAAAAACTTTCGAGAAATTTGGTGGAATCGTGCGTGCGGACCCACTCCACGGAATCGCGAATGGAATCGGCGGAGCGGGAGTAACGCGCCAGTGCATAGGCGATCTTTTCCGGGGGCATCGGCGCTACGGCCAGGACACGTTGGGGTTTCATGAAGGGTAACTTCGTTATGATACGAGTTCATGCGAATCCGAGTAAAGAAGTTGCACGACGACGCCGTGCTGCCGCATTATGCGCATGGCCCCGCGGAAGACGCCGGGATGGATTTGCGGTCAGTCGAACGGGTGGTGCTGTCACCGGGCGTGGCGCAAGGTGTTCCGACGGGCATCGCCATCGAGCTGCCCGCGGGATGCGAAGCGCAGGTGCGGCCGCGCAGTGGGATGGCATTGAAGCACTCGGTCACAGTGAATTTCGGGACCATCGATCCGGGGTATCGCGGCGAGATTCGGGTGGTGATGTTCAACCTGAGCGGCTCAGACTATGTGATCGAAAAAGGCGATCGCATCGCGCAGTTAGTTGTCGCGCGGTATGAGGCGGTGGAATGGGAAGAGGGCGGCGAACTAGGTGAATCGCAGCGCGGGGAAAGTGGGTTCGGAAATTCCGGCATGTCTCCCCGTTCAGAATAGCCAAGGCAGACTTTGACAACTTCCCATTTGTGGAAATCAATCA
>CAZDGT010000126.1:0-2183 GCA_964504905.1 uncultured Bordetella sp.
CCTGCTTAAGCGGCTACGTCATCGCGGCAGGTAAATGGGAATATTGGCTTTGACGAAAACGGAATACGGCATCGAACAGATCAGGCCCGGGGCCTCGGCCGCCGGCGCCAAGGTTGCGCTATTCGACTTTGACGGCACCGTTTCGGTGATTCGCTCCGGCTGGGTAGATGTGATGGTCCCTATGATGGTCGAAATTCTCCTGGACTTGAAATCCGGCGAATCGGAGACCGAGCTGCGGACGCTTATCCAGGAAATGATCTGGCGCACTACTGGCAAGGAAACCATCTATCAGATGATGGATTTCGCGGATCACGTCACCCGCCGCGGGGGCCGTGCGCTGGAACCGCGCGAGTACAAAAAGATGTATCTCGATCGATTGTGGACCGTGATCGGCGGACGCGTCGAAGACTTGAAGCAGGAACGCGTAGCTCCCGAGAAGTACATGGTGCCAGGAGCGCGAGCTCTGCTCGAAAGTCTGAAGGAGCGGGGTCTCAAGATGTATCTGGCCAGCGGCACCGACGAGGTTTACATGAGGGAAGAGGCGCGCCTGCTGGGCGTCATTCCATTTTTCGACGGCGGGGTCTATGGCGCGCAGGATGACTATCAGAGTTTTTCAAAAAAGATTCTGATCCAGCGCATCATTTCCGGTACTGACGTTCGTGGTGACGAAATTGTAGGCTTCGGTGACGGCTACGTGGAGATCGAAGAAGTGAAGCTGGTGGGAGGCGTCACGGTAGGTGTTGCCACGCAGGAGCCTGCATGTGCCGAAGTCGACCAGTGGAAGCGCCAGCGGCTGATCGGCGTGGGCGCGGATTACATCGTGCCCAACTATCTGGCGCATCGAAAACTAATAGAAACGCTATTCGGGAGCCAGGTGCGCTAGAGGCTAGTCTTTCTTAAACAAGCTGTCGAAGGCGGCACGGGCGTCATCGGCGTTGCGCGGCGCGGGTCCGTTTGCGGCGTGATTCGTGGACACGGGCGGCGCGGATGCGGAATCGCGGGCAACCGTTACGCGCGGTTTAAACAAAGCACAGTCGTTGGCCTGGTCCTTCACCACAATGCGCACTGGAATTGGTTTGACACACTGGAAGCGCGTGGAGGGCTCGAAGTAGGCGCACTGCTTGCAGCAATGAAGCGCGGTGTGGCATTTTGGGCACTCCGCTGGAAAATCCGAGCCGGCCGGAAGAGTGGTGGAACAATTGAAGCACCGCGCTGCCGCCACGGCCTGCACCAACCGCGGCAAGCGAGGGCCCGTGACATCGATCGGCGGGCGAGGCCCCGTTGGCCGGGGACGCTCCTCGCGGCCATTGTTGCCGGAGAAATCGCGGCTGGATTCCTGGTAGCCGCGCTGATTGTACTTTCGATCACCGTCCATAATGTTGCTGGTTGGCACTCCTTGAAGAGAATGCAGCTCGCGCTGCTAAATTGGAGACCGGAAATTTCGGTTACGAGAGACGGCAGAGCATCCAGACTTGAGGGCGCTGGCTTGCTCGCGAACTGCCTAAACCACTATGTACCACGGAACGCCCGTGGAAGCTAGCAAAATCTTTCGTGCTAACTACTCATCGGTGCAAGAGACCCCGAACTTTAGACGCTGCGGGGGCCGGCTCGTTTCCTATTCCTTTTTCAACTGATCCACTTTATGGGAGCGTTGCAAGGACGATTCAGGGGGTCCGTATAGTGGTTTGGCGTAACCCGGACAGAAAATCCCAGACGTCCTGTACTTAAGGGCGCAAAAGCACGCCCAAACAGAAAGACATTCTCCTGTTTTTCCAGCGGGTCGAGTGTGAGCACCTGCGCTTCTTCCAGATCCCCGTGGGCGCCGATCCTGCCTACCAGAGCTTCTACTCGAACATCAGCCGGAGACAGGCCCCCCAGATCGACACGGGCGCGCAGAGGCAGAGAGGTTCCAGCCAGTACAGTACTCTCCGCCCCAACGGTTGCCTCCACAAATCGAACCTGCGGCCAGATCTGGTTCACTTGGCGATTCCAAACCGTATGCTGAAGAGCACGAGCGAATTTGTCGCTTGCCATTGCCTCCCACGCGCGGTGAGCGGGCTCATAGAGTTGGGAGCGATAGTCCTCAATCATGCGCTGGCAGTTGTATTGTGCACTTACAAAGCGCAGACACTGCTTTACTCGTTCCATCCATTTGGCGGGGACGTCCTCGGCCCGATCGGCGT
>CAZDGT010000127.1:0-3229 GCA_964504905.1 uncultured Bordetella sp.
GAGAGAGGAAGGGGAAGTCGGTGCCTAAAGAAAACTGCTGTACGCGGAGCAGGTTGGTGGGGAAGCTCGCAATGATGCGCGCGACGTTAATGGGCGTGGTGGTCGGCTGGACCTCTACTGCCATAGTGATTGTTTCACCCACTGAGTAGGTGGTGCGCACCGACGTCAAATTAAAAATTGCCGTGCCGGCGGCGTGCGCCGGCAGACTGCTCACCAGGAGTGAGAGCGCGAGTACGTATGCGATTGTGCGTACGATGCGTGTGCGCATAGGTTAGAAAGTCCAGTACCAGGCGATGACGGAAAGATCGAAGTCATCGATTATATTATCGCGCACGAAGTCCGAGGGACACCAGTCCTGTTCCCAGTGGCTGGCCAGACCGGCCAGGTCGAAGTCATTTACGTGGTTGTCGCCGTTGTTGTCGCCCAGCATGCGGCGGTGGAGTGTGGCGGATACCGGCGTACTCGCGATGCCGTTTCCGGTGTCCTGCGCGACAGCGTAGAAGGTGTTCGGTCCGATCACCAGCATGCGGAGGGAGTCCCAGGTGCCATTGGGATACTGTGTCACGCCGAGCGTGTCATTATTGATATACACCTGCGTGCCGATAGTGGTGGTACCCGTCAGCAGATAGGTGCCGGTAAAGATGGGACAGCCGTCGAATGTAATTGTCGGCGGCGGCGTGGGCGGCGGGTTATTGCCCCCTGGCGGTGTTACGCCGTTTCCACCGCTGACGCCGATAGTCGCGCGCGCGATGGGGACGGCAAGCGCGCCCGTGTCGCCGAAGGTGCCGCCGATGCGGATGACATATGATCCGACAGTCGAAGGGTTAGTGATCTGGTTCACACCGCCAGCGTTGGTGCCGATGCGCACGGTGATCTTGTCGAGCGCGGGTATGTCGCCGCCGCTGGTTGGGTGCGTGAGCGTGATGACGGGGCTGGCGATCTGAACGCCCCATGTATTCACGCCCGCGAACGGGCCGGTGAGTTCCACAGTGTCTATGCCCGTGGGTCCGTGCAGCAGTTGGATATCAGCCGCGGTCAGTGCGGAGAGAGTGAATGACGGATTGAAGGTGAGCGTGATAGTGTCCGAAGGCTGCGTCGCGCCTGTCAGCGTAGTAAAAAGAATAGAGTGGTTCGACGCTTGATTCGGATAGAGGTTGGTCATGTCGTCCGAAAGGAGTACCAACGGCGCGGACACCGCAACACCGCCGGCGACAAGGCCGGTAGTTATGATGGCGACACTGAGTGTCACCAACACCCCCGTAGATAGCGTGCGTAGGCGCATAATTTTTCATGATAAGTATACCACACAGCCCTTGACTGCAGCGCCGCCGCGTGACACCATCGAACTAGATTCCAGGAGGGACGCTATGCGTACGACTTTTTCGGTTCTTTTTCTCACGTTCTGTATTTCCGGATGTGCCTCATCGGTTGATTTCCGGGCAAAATCGTTTGAAGGGGTGGCTGCCCGATGCATTGCTCAGAACCATGTCTGCACGCCAGGTGTGTCGGTATTTGTGAGCGGCCAAAAGGTGGTATCCGATGACGGAGTATATCTGCTCCTCAAGTACACCTGCCCTGACGAGGAATATTTTCTTTTCCAGTCTTCGCGCCAGAGCGGCAATGCGTACGTGGTACATCGCTCATTGAATACGGCATTGGATAAATTTAAGTCGCTGCATGCTGATGGAAACAAGGTTGTACACCTCTACACCCAAAGCGGCGATGAATGGGTATTCACTTCCGGTGAACTCTGGCACCTTTCAGATCGCCGCAAAGCGGTAAACGATATCCAGAGTTTTATTGAGTAATGGAAAAAACTAAAAACCCTCCGCCAGTGGCGGAGGGTTTTGTCGTTATGCGCTTTGCCGTTTCTTGTTGCGGGAGTAGTAGCGCCACATGCCGGCGGCAATCACCAGGATGGGAATCATGCCCATAGTGATGATGCGCACAGTATTTTTGGTGCTTTCTGATGGATTGTTCAGCGGACGGCTGGTGAGGGACTTGGCGCGGATGGAGATCAGGTCGCTGCCGACGGTGAGATAGTCCACGGCATTCATGAAGAACGCAAGGTTTTCAGGAAAGCGTTGCAGATAGCTGTCCGCGGCGAAGTCGGAGTCACCGACCACGATCACGCGCGGATCACCGGTTGAAGCGAGGATCGGTGCGGCACTGTCGGATGCTTTCGGCACTTCCGGCTTTTTTGTTTTTACGGACGTATCGATTGCCGGAATCTTCTTGTCCTTGAACGCACTGGTAAATACTCCGGAAATCTCTACCGCCATGGGGCGGGACTTCTGGTCCGTGGGGTTCAGTTGTTGACCCGGGTCGAAGTTGAACGTGCCTGTCTGCGTGAACGAGTGCTTTGTGGTGGCGGCCAGCGTCTCGTAGCGCAGACCGTCTTTCTGGGAAATTGTGAGCGAGCTTGGCCAGGGCAGTGAAATGCTCTGCAACTTCGCCATGATCGGGTTGGAGCGGGAGAAATAGTCAGCCAGAAGCTTTGGCCAGAACGGGTAGGGGAGAATGTACTGCATGTTGCCCTTGGTGAAGGCGACGCTTTCGTTGCTGGCGTCCAGAGTACTATCTGTGTTCACCGTCACGCCATAGGCGGTGAGCAGTTCGTTCAGCTTGCTCTCCTGTGCCTGTGCCTGCAGACCATCGCCAATAGCCAGCTGATCGTTGAGAACAAAAATATGTCCGCCACGCATAACGAACTGGTCAAGCTCGTAGAGATCGCGTTCAGTCAGTGCTTCCTTCGGGCCTGGGATTATAAGCGTAACGACGTCTTTGAGCGCATCTGCCTCGCCGAGACTCACCGGTTTCACCGTATAGTTTTTTGCCAATGCCTTACCCACAGCGGTATAGTCGCCACCCATGCCGGCGAGCTGACGGTACTGCGGCGGAATCTGCGTGATGTCATGCTCGCCATGTCCGGTGAGGATGCCCACCGTCGGCGTGGTTTCTGCCGCCAGCTTTTTGATCATACTGGTCAGTTCGTATTCCAAATTGTCCACCTGGTTCGCCACCGGGATCGCGTCGTGCTTGTCGCCGTATTCCAGGTAGAGGCCGAAATAGCCTTTCTGCACTTTGAACTGGTCTTTATCCAGTACCTGCATTTCCAATTCGGGAATCTCGCGCGTCTGCGCTTCTTTTTTCAGATCGTCGTTGGTGCCCGGGTCCACGAACTTCACCTGCACTTTGCCGCTGGCGGCGTCGTACTCGGCCAGGGTGT
>CAZDGT010000128.1:0-6751 GCA_964504905.1 uncultured Bordetella sp.
GGCAGGAACCCTATGTAGCCCGAGGTCCCGTTGAAACTAAATCCCTGGTTGATGATTCCAGGCACCACGCTCACTCCCCCCGTTACCGTTCCGTTGATATGGTACGGCGTTACGTCCAAAACCCGCCCATTCACCAACGTCCCCGTATCGAAAGTCCAATACCCCACTGGACTCGGGTCTACCGCGAAAGCGTGTGCGCCCACCCCGAGAACGGCGATCCAGAATGCCAATTTCATGGTGAGTCTACAGAGGGACGCTATTACGGGGCACTCTGTTTCAACTATAAGCTAAGCGTGGTTTTTGATAGAACGCCCAGATGGCGCTGTCCTCGCGGTTAGGAATCCCGGGAATGAAAGTACTAGGCTGCGCCTTTGAGAGTGCGGGTCACGCGAATCTTCATAGCGCGCGCATCCAGGCTGGCGGCTTTGGCAAAATCCTGGCGAGTTCGCAGGATTTGCGCGTAGTGTTCCATAGTCGGAAGAAGCTCCGGGCTGCTGGGACCCAGAGTCTGCTCCAAGATGGCGAGCGCCTTGCCGAAGGAAACTTCGGCCTCCTGCATGCGTTTCTCGCGCCAGTAGACTTCCGCAAGGTTCGCTGTGGCACGGCCGAGCTCCACGTGAGTGGCAGGAAGGCGCTGAGCCAGAATCGTCAGCGCCTGCTCGAACAATTGTTCGGCCTCGCTGTACCTTTTTCGATCAAAAGCGAGGGCTGCTTCCAGGCTGAGATCCTGGGCGATCCGGGGATGATCGGGGGCGAATCGCCGCCGGTTGATTTCTTGGGCGCGGCGGAGAGCTTCGCGAGCGTCCTGGTAGCGGTGCCGGGAGCGCAGCACCTTGGCCAGATTGACAAGCGCCGCGGCGGTGGTGGGATGTTGCGGGCCCAACAGACTTTCCGATTCCGCGATCGCCTTACGCAGGATTTTTTCGGCCTCTCGCAGGTTGCCTTCCGCTGCCTCCGTCTGCCCTAAATTGTTCAGCACCGCGGGGAGATTTCCATTCTTGATAGGGGCCGGGTTTTCCAGGAGCGTCAGAGCCTGGCGATACAGTCCCGCTGCGGTTTTGAACTGTCCATCGGCTCTATAGGCCAAGGCCAGGTCGCTTAGTGTTTCCGCTAGCAGAGGGTGCGAGGAGCCCAGCAGACGCTCGCGTATAGACAGCGCGCGGGTCAGCAACTTCATGGCTGGAGCCGTATCACCCTGCATCTCCTCGATTGCGCCCAGATTGGCTAGGGCACTGGCGCCTTCCGCGGTCTCGACCGCGCCGCGCAGTTCCGCAATGGATCGGGCTCGCTCGGCAAACTGACGGGCGTGACTGTAATCCGCCGTCTCGCGGTAAAGCACAGCCAGGTTGTTCAGCGCCGGCAATAGCGCTAAGTCGTCCGTTCCAGCTTGGGACTCCGTCAGCGCTAGAGCTCTTTCGAACATCGGACGCGCTTCGGCGTAGCGACCCTCAGCGTAATAGAGCCGCCCAAGTTTGTTGAGATCGGACGGAGTTTCAGCGAAACCAGCAGATGTCAGAACCAGCAGCGCTAGAACATTTCCGGCGTTTCTTGCTACTCGGCCCATGCAGCATTTTGGACTGCATCAGCGTGCCGCGGAAGTAACCGCGCAGTAAGGGAAAAGAACCGCTTACGGTAACCACGGCGGATTCAGCCCAATGCGTTCCAGCAGCCTGTGGAAACGGGGCTCGGAACGCAACGGATCGTAGAGCGGATGGACCTTGAGGGCGGTAACCGGCATCTCGCGGCGATCGGTTGCGGTTTCCAGATAAGTCAGCGCCGCGGCGTAGTCGCCCAATCCCAAATGGAGGATGGCAAAGCAGCTTGCCGGTACCCATCGCGTCTGCGAAAGAGCTTTGAGTTCATCGAGCAAGGCGTGGGCTTCATCGAGACGCCCCCTGCGGGCCTGCACTTCGCCCAATGCGCTCAAGATGCTGGGCATGGAACCGGACAATTCACGGGCGCGCTCGAGAGAAGCGATCGCCAGGTCGTACTTACCCGTCAAAGAAAGCACGCGGCCCAGCGAACTGTGCCCCTTGTAGAAACCCGGATCCATGTCCGTCAATTCGCGGTAGGCGGAGAGCGCCGCGGGATAGTCGCGGCAGATCACGTGCACGTATCCCAATCCCTCGCGGATGATCATGGACAGCGGATCCAAGTCATGCGCCGCGCGTACCTCGGCAAGAGCCTCTTCACAGCGTCCCAGCAGAGCCAGATGATCCAGGCCAAACCAATGGCGCGCGCGCGAGTAACCGGGATTTCCAGCGATGGCCGTGCGATATAGGGCTTCCGCCTCCTTCCACCGCCATTCAAAGAGCCCGCGCACGAAAGCCAGCGAGACGTTCGCCTCGGCCGATTGTGGATCTAGCTCCAGCGCACGTTCGGCGGCAGCGCGAGCTTTGGGTATCCCATCGGCGGGACTGAGAAGCCCATAGTCGGCTAACAAGCTGTAGGCGTCCGCCAAGCCCGCATACGCCTCGGCGGAGGACTCATCGGCAAGGATGGCCTCCTCGAAGCGTTCGACGCTTTTGTGCAGACCTTCCGAGGTTCGCTTGTTGGCGTGGTAGCGGCCCTGTAAACACAGGTTGTAACAGGTCAAATTGGGAGCGCGGCGAGGTGGTTCGTGCTGGACCGCGGACGTAAGTTTGATTTGCAGGGCCTGCACAATCGCCTGCGCCATCTCCTCCTGAATCGCGAATACGTTTTCCAGCCGGCGGTCATAGGTTTCCGACCAGAGATAATCGCCGGAAGAGGAATCGATGAGTTGCGCGGTTACGCGAACCCTTTCCGGAGTCCGCCGTACGCTGCCCCGCAGCACGGTTCCCACGTGCAATTGCTGGCGGACGCCTTTCAGGTTGCTTTCCTGCCCTCGTAACTTTGAAGCGCTGGTCCAGGCGACTACGCGCAGATTGGGGATGCGCGTCAGCAAATGAATCAGCTCTTCGGTAAGGCCGTCGCTAAAATAGTCGTCCTCGGCGCCAGGAGTCAGGTTCGTAAAAGGCAGGACGGCAATGGATTTCCGTGCGGGCCCGCGCGAGGCAACCGCCAGCGGCGAATCCTGCGTGCCCGCGCCGCGCATCTTGAAAAACGGCAAGTACGCGCCTTTGGGCAATCCGATCACGATTGGATCGACGCGGCCATATGAGGAGTAGTAGGCCTTCAGCTTGGCGCGCAGCCGGCGCGCCTCCACGCGGACGATGGGATCGATACGTGGATCATAGTCGGGCTTACGGTCGAAAACTTCTACTCCGATAATCTGTTCCTTAAGGTGGCCACCGTTGCCGGCCAGAGTTTGTTCCACGGAAAACCGAAGGAACCGGCAGAGGCGAGTGGAGCGCGTAAACAGCCGGTTCGCCAGCACCCTTTCGACCTGGGCGCAAACTTGCGCGGGATCAGGCAGGCAAGGCGCAGGCACGGGAATTCGCGATTCGGCAATCGCTGACTGCGAGGTCTGTTTTGCCACGGTGCGCGGTACTATCCCTCCGAGGAGATGCCTCGATATTGGTATTGTCCTTGAGACGATCAGATCCGGAAAATGTTCCGCTCGCCCACGAAATAAAGTGCAGGCGCCCGCCTTACATCCCCGAACTGAATCCCCAGCGTGTAGGGCTCGGCGGAAGTCCAACCGAAACCTATTGAATCTATGATACATCGGGTGTACTATGGCGTCCTATGAATCTTAAATCCGCATCGATGGCCGTGCTCGTGGCGGCACTTACATTCGTCTGTCCCCTGCGCGGGGAGGATTCGCCTGAGCAGCTGTATGTCGTCACTCATGTGGACATTTTGGGACCAGTGGCCGCTGTGGAAGCCGCCAAAATGTTGCATCAGTTCGCCATAGACAGCCGCAGTGACCCGGGCTTTGTGCGCTTTGAGGTGCTGCGCGAGCCCAATCGGCTGAACCATTTCACAGTGGTGGAAGTGTGGCGGACCCGCCAGAATTTCGAAACTCACCTTGCCGCCAGTCACACGAAGGCCTTCCGCGAGAAGCTTCAGCCCATGCTGGGCAGTCCTTTTGACGAGCGTTTACATGTGCTGCTGCCGTGAGTTGTTTGCGGCATGATATTCTTCATTTGTCATGCGGAAACTCAGCTTCATCCTTGCCCTAGGAACGGTGTTCGCGCTCAGTGCCCTGGCGCAAAGTCCTGAAACATTTAAGACGCGCCTTGCGCCGGTGGCCATGGATGTCGCCATGAGGGTCAACCTTGCGGGCATGGGTTCGGCTGCCGCAACTTTGACCGGCACAAAATTTACCGTCAACGGCACTTTCGAAGGACTGACGAGCAACGCCACCATGGCGCACATCCACCAGGGCACCGCGCCTGGCGTCCGCGGGGCGAAACTTCTGGACTTAACGGTGACCAAAGCCATGGCCGGCACGTTCTCAGGCTCCTTCGACCTGACGCCGGAGCAGGTGGAGAGCCTTAAGAAGGGCAAGTGGTACGTGCAGATTCACAGTGAGAAGGCTCCCGAGGGAAATCTTTGGGGCTGGCTGATGCATTAGTTCACGATGAAACTCAAGACTCTCGTAGTAGCCGCTTCCACGATGTGGTTCCCGGCTTGGGGACTCGCTGAGGTCGCGGACTCCTCCAGCCAAGGGTTTACAGTCAAGACGTCGCTGAACATCCAGTCTTCGCCGGAAGAGGTTTATCGCAGAGTGGTTCGCAACGTCGGTGACTGGTGGAATCCCGTGCATACTTTTTCGGGCGACGCCCACAACCTTACGATCGAAGAAAAGCCCATGGGATGCTTTTGCGAAACGCTCCCAAACCAGGGAGGCGTTCGGCACATGCAAGTAGTGCGCTTCGCCCCAGGCAAGGTGCTAGTGCTCTCGGGCGCGCTCGGACCTCTGCAGTCGCTGGCCGTGACCGGTACCATGACGATTCAGACTGCAGCGGCGGATAACGGAACCAAGCTGGACGTTGTATACGCGGTCGCGGGATATTTTCCGGCGGGCATGAATACATGGGCCGCGCCGGTCGATTCCGTCATCGCGGAGCAATTTGCGCGTCTGAAGAATTATGTTGAGCATGGAGTCCCGGCGCCACCGATACAGACTCCTCCCGCCAACTAGTTCTGGAAACTTCCGTACAGTCCGGACCGCATCGGAATCCGGATCTTGCCTACAGGCTTATCCTCGTGACCGATCAATCGGTATACCTCGATGTCGTTCACGCGGCTCAGTAGTTCCCATCTCTCGGGGTGCGACTGCAACCCCTGGTAGAGAAGCTGACCGTGAAGGGCGCGACGCCCTTCGTTATCGACGACAATAATGCCCGCAGGGATGCCTTCCAGATGTTGCATCAGGTCCTGCGGATTGTGAAACAGTACCTGATAGTCGGATCCCATCCAGTTGATGGATGCCAGCATCTTAGTAGCCCGAAGCACGATATGGCCCGGCCGGGATTCGCGCGCCGCCACTTCGGAGATCAACATTCCCTCGCCTTCCGCGTTCGAACATACCAGGAAAACCGAGTTCTTGAATTGAGGCCGGGATAACAGATCCCGCGCAATCTCAGAGAATCCAAAATGGCGCTTGAGGGGACTGGCTTGGATGTTAAGAGCGACTATCGTGGCCAGGGCGGCCAGCGCGACGCCAGAAATCGCTGGCCAGCGCCAGCGCCGAAGCAGCCACGCGACAGCGACTGTCCCGAACATGATCAGCTCCGGAAGGTTGCCGAGAAGATGGCGCTCTTCAAAGGCGCCAATGAACAGGCGCACCACGAAAGCGGCGACGATAACCGCGGCGCTCGCTGTCCATTTGCCCGAAGCGGACCGGTCGGTCATGCGGCGCAAGCAAAGCAGTATGCCAAAGATTACTGCAACCAACGGAATGACTCCGAGCATCCCCACCCAGGTTGCCGGCGTAGAGCTCAACCTTCGCGAGAGAAACTCGACGCCGCCGAATCGCGCTACCGATTCATGCTGAGCGCCCGGGACCCACATGTACCAGGGACCCGCGATACCCAAAACCAAAATCGCGGGCAGCCAGAAGGAGAAGCGTGGGAGAAGGTTCCAGCGGCGGCTGAACAACACGGCCAGTGGAGGCACCAGCGCCAATTGAATGCCGGTTCCCTTGGTCATAAGGGCCAGTGAAAACCAGATTCCAAACCATGCAGCCGGTTGCCAGCGCGCGGTGTCAAGGTAGCGGCCATAAGCCAGGACCGCGAACAACAGCAGCAGTGCCACCAACATTTCCGCCATCACGAAGTGGCTGAATTCTTCGATCGCCGGCAGTGAAATCAGCAGCGCAGCCGCACCCGCGCTTAACGCTAGCGAGAATTCCTCGCGCAGCGTTTCACACAACACCGTGGCGAGCAGCGCGGTGATCGCCGCCATCAGCAGCATCACCGATGTTCGTGAGGGCGTGAAGAGCAGGGTCCACGCAGCTTGGACGATATAGAACACGGGAGGCCAGTGGCCCAGTGCGACCTTCGGATAGTGAAGGTAATAGTTGCGCGCATAGAGCAGGGGAGGGCCGGGGAATCCGGCGGCAATATAATCGTGGACCATCAGGCCGGTAATATAGTGCGCGGCCTCGTCCTGGGTTCCCCCAAACTCACTCTGGAACGCATTTCCGCGCCATTGGAGCAAGACCACGCCGGCGAAGAAGAGGAAAAATAGCAGGACTCGCGAGGCTAGCCGATTCCGAAGCGTCCTGTGCCCAGCCATACGACGAAGTTCATGATAGCAGCCGGACGCGTCCGTTTTCCCCCAACGTTCGCAATGAGTTCGCACGTGTTAAATTGAAAAA
>CAZDGT010000129.1:0-4991 GCA_964504905.1 uncultured Bordetella sp.
GAGCTCCCGCTTGATGGCGTCACCCGCCACTACCGGATCGTCTACCAGAAGACCCAGCGCGATGATCAAGCTGGCGATCGAGATCTGTTGAATATCCAGACCCAGCAGACTCATCATTCCGAAAGTCAACAGCAGCGTGAGAGGGATGGACAGCGCCATCAATAATGCCGAGCGCCATTCCCAGAATCCGATCAGAGATACCAGAATCACCAGGCCAATGGCCTCATAGAGACTGCTCATGAACAGATCAATCTTCTCTTCAACCTGGCGCGGTTGATCGCTGGTGCGCGCGACAATCAAGTCCTTCGGCAGGCGCTTCTTCAGCGTCTCTAGAGTCACGTCCACCTGTTTGCCGAACTCGCCGATCTGCTGCCCGGCGCCCATTTGGACCGCAAGAGTAATGGCGCGCGTGCGCTGCCATTTTCCATCGGCATCACGCCAGTTGTAGAAATTGAGAAGGCGAGGCGGGTTCTCGTAACTGCGAACAATATCCGCCACATCGCGCAGATAGAGGGGAGCGCCATGAGCGGAAGAGCCGACGATCACGTCTCCGATTTCGCGCTCATTTGTGAACTCACCGGAAGGATGCAGGAACACCGTCTTTCCGCCGGAGTCCACTTCGCCGCCGCCTACAGTGAGATTGCGAGCCTGGAGAATACTCGACAACGATCCGGTCTTTATGCCATAGGATGCTAAGCGCTCTTGCGAATAGGTGACGTAAACATTTTCGGGAAGCACGCCGGAACGCGTCACTTTGGCAACCAGAGGGGCATCCACGTCCTTGCGCCCGGTGGCCATCAGCGCTTTCTCCATGGAATCCGTGAAGTCGTCGAGTTCGCGGTAGCTATACTTGTCGCCGGCCACGGCAGCGACTTTGGCACGCAGTTCGGATAGGTCCCGCACTAGAAATGGCTGCCAGACTCCGGGTTCCCATTTGGACTGAGGATAGAACTCGCGCAGGAATGATCCGAGCAAGCCCGTAATCTGCGCGTCGGTTCGCGTCGCCCGTACGTCGGCACCCACGCAGCTCGCGCCATCCAGCAGACGGGGATCCAGATCGTGGTCAACCGAATTCAAATAGTTGACAAATTTCACCGCGCCCAACCGGACCAAGCGAAAGTCGTCGCGCGGCGGGAAGCAGAAGACCAATGAGGCGCGTTCTCCGGCATCTTTGCCGGTGGGACGGATGGATTGGATGGCATCGCGAATCTGCATGGCGCGCACGCCAATTTCCGCGTCACTCATCTTAGGGCTGGCGACCGTAAGCATCAGCGTTGCCGTATCGCCGAAGTCCCGCTGGTACTTTATGGGACCGGCTCCGTCGGGCAAGTCGCGAATGGCCGCGAGACGTCCCGCGATATCGTCCAGCACCTGACTGGCATCCTTGATGTCGTCGGAAACTGAGAAGGTGATGATCGACACGTTGCTGCGCGAGGTCGATTCAATCTTGGATATCTTCGTGTTGGAAGCCAGCACCTTCTCAATGTTTTTCGTGACCAGTTCTTCCACCCGCTCCGCACTTGCGCCAGGCCAGTGTGTTTCCACCAGCGCCATCTTGATGGGGATGTCGGGGTCCTTGCGTTGCGGCATCTTCAGATAGCCGTAGACGCCCCAGATTACGGTCCCAATCAGCAGGACCCACGTGATGTGCGGGTTCTCCACCGAGAACCTCGAAAGGTTCCGGCTGTCCGCTTCCGATAGATGAGTCTGTTCGTGTTTCACGGAATCACCTCCACTGTTTCTCCGTCGTTCACCATCGTTCCGCCTGCACGGATCACCGTCTCACCCGGCTTGAGGCCGCTGGTGACCGCGAGCAATTCTCCAAACGTTGAACCTAGGCCCACCCGGCGAGCCTTGGCGACTTTGCCTTCCACCACCATCACCGCGAAACTCGCGGGGTTGGTGCGGTCCCGAACCACCGCGCTTAAGGGAACCACAGGAACCGGCGGCGCAGGCATTGTGTCCTGCAGCGCCAGCGATGCGATCATTCCCGGCTTCAGCAGCATGCCTGGGTTGGGAATCGCCACTTCCACCTGGAACAGGCGAGTATCTGTGTCCGCCACGGAGGCAACCGAGCTGACCATTCCGCGAAACTCGCGGCCCGGAATGGCTTCGATGGAAATCGCGATTGCCCGGCCCGGGCGCATTTGAACAACTACTGTGTCGGGCACCCCAAAGGCGGCCTTCACCGTGCCGATGTCAGCTAGAGAATAGGCCGTGAGCGAAGGTCCAGCCAGCACTCCGATTTCGACATTGCGCTGCAAAACCGAAGCAGTGAAGGGAGCCACTAAGGCCGTATCCTTCTGCGCGAGCCGTGCGGTGGCCATGCTCGCCTCGGCATTCCTGATCTGGGCCGTCGCCGAGTCTAGTTGGGCGCGAGCCGCCTCCACTTGTGCGGAAGTGACGTCCAGTTGGGCCCGGGCCGAATCGAACTCCGGCCTGGTAAGGCTCTGGGATTCGATCAGGGTACGAGCCCGCGCGAAGTCCGCCTCGGCTTTGGCATGTGACGCCTTAGCCTGGGCGAGTTGCGCTGCCGCGCTCTTTTGGCTTTCCCTTGCCGACGCGAGCTGGCTTTCCGCTTGCGCCGAAGAATTGCTGTAATCCTCTTCGCGCAAGCGCGCCAGAACCGTTCCGCCGGTCACGATGTCGCCGGGCTCCAATCCGCGCCCTCCCAGCCGCCGGATGTCGGTAACGAAGCCGGATACACGGAAGGCCAGGCTTACTTGCCTTCCCGGCAGGATCGACGCCGAATAGCGGGCGCCGCTCTTGGGTTGATACA
Source organism: uncultured Bordetella sp. (assembly GCA_964504905.1). GTDB lineage: Bacteria > Acidobacteriota > Terriglobia > Bryobacterales > Bryobacteraceae > Palsa-187. The sequence goes on from CAZDGT010000129.1 coordinate 2,780, forward strand.
TATCCACGGCGGCAACCCGAACGGGTGTGACCGTTTGCTCAGTCGCAACTTGTTTGTGGCAAGCGGTCAGAGCTAGTAAAGAAGCAATCAGCAAAATCGGTTTCATTGGTCTTCTCCTAAGGCGCGCTCGAAATCGGCACGCGCATTCCAAAATGAAGTGAGGGCTTGTTGATATTCGGTGTTGGATTGTTCCAGGCTGACTTGCCCCTGCAACACATCCTTCAGCAACACGGCTTGAACGCCGTACTTGTTTTTCGCTACACGAAGATTTTCCACGGCAGCCTGCTGCGTAAGGCGCGCCACTTTCAGCTCCGCGCGCCGATACTGCAGTTGGCGAAACTTGTCGTTGACATCTACCATCACCAGACTGGCCGCCTCCTGCTGGCCAAGCCGCGCCTGATCGACAGTTCGGGATTTTTCCAAGGACTCGTGTTTCTTGCGGCCCCAGTCGAAGGGTTCCCAGGAGAGGCTGACGCCTACGCTCGAAGTCTGCGTGGGCATAAAGCGGCCCCAGTTTAGGAACGTGATGTTGTTGAACTCTGCCGAGAGTTCTGGGATCGACTCCGCCTTCTTCGCGAGCAGATCCTGTTCGGCCTGCAATTGCCGGAGTGCTGCTTGCCGGATTTCAGGGCGGTCTTTCGCTGCTTTGGCTCGGGCTTCCTGCAGATTGGGTTCATAGCCAGTTGCTTCCAGCACTGGCTGGACTTCAAATTCCGTCAAGACGTCGCGCCCCAGCAGCTGGTTGAGCTGCTCCTTGGCCGCCGCCTGCTGATTTTTCAACTGCAACTCCGCCTGCAGCGTTTTGGCGACGCGAGTTTGCGCATCCAGCAGATCGCCTTTGAGGGCTACTTCCTGCATGACATAGTTTGCAGTGAGCTTCTCGACCTCTTGATACAACGCAGTGGTTTCGCGCACGCTCTTGAGGGAGGACTCCACCTGCTGTAGCGCGTAGTACACGCGCTTCACATCCCGAACAACCTTTTGCCGTTCGGCGCGCGTCTTTTCGTTGGCGAGTTCGATCCCGGTTTTCAGGGCGTCCATACTCCGATGAATGCGGATAAGCGATGAAATCGGCTGCACGACGCGGGCAGTGATGAAGCCCGTGGGCGCGAGCGGCGTTTTCAGGTGCACGTCCTCGGAGGGAAGGGGCCCGGTGCTCTCGTAGTTTCCCAGCACGCCCTTTTCGAGGGTGAAGTCGAACGAACGTAATTGTTGGGATCCGAGCATGTAGGTGCTGATGCCGGGAAACTGGCGTGTCCGCGTGGCAGCCAATTGTTCCTTGGCTTTCTGCGCATCCAGAACGGAAGTCTGAACGCCACGATTGTTATCCAGCGCCATCGCGACCGCTTCGTCGAGCGTGAGCGTCTCGGCAGCAGTTGCCGTGGTCCCGCAGGCAATGATGCTCAGGACGATGGCGAAGTTGGCTATGCTCCGGTTAAGCATGGGAACCACTCTCTTTCCGGCGAGTGCTGAATCGCACCGCCTGAACAAAGAATGGCCGAAGTAAGTTTTTTAAAGGAGTTGGTTACCGTAGTTTACGCGGTAACGGTTAGCGTAAGTCCCATCTGTCCAATAAGTTGGCGAAACTCTGGGTGCTTACGTAAAGGCGCGAAGCGGGGGTCGAAGGCAGGTAACAGAGCGTGCGGTTCGCGCGCATCCATGCCCTTCTTGAGCCAGCGCAAAGCTTCAGCGTGGTCGCCCAGTCCCAAGTAGATGAGGCAGGCGCAGACGCCATCCGCTTTGGAATTGAGGTAATCCTGAAGTACCTGCTTGGCTTCCTCCATTTTTCCGGATTTGGCTAGCGCGTGGCCCATCGCCGCGTGAGGGAACGCCGCATGGGGAGTAAGCTTTGTCGCAGTGCGGTACGCGGTTATTGCCTCCTCCAAGCGGCCCGCCATCTCATGCACAAACCCCACCGATCCGTGCGTTACCGGGTGGTTGGGATGAACCTCCTGGCATAAAGCATGCTGCCGCAATGCCGCTCCCTCTTTGCCGGCCGCCGCGAATAGCAGCACGGCCGCCCCGCTCATCACAGCGTCGAAGGGATTCAAAACCAGGGCACGCTCCGTTGCCCGTAGCGCTTCTTCAAAGCGCTGTTGCGGCATCAAGCAGGTGAAGGCGTAATACTCATGTGCCACCGCCAGACTCGGCTGCACCTGAATCGCTTTCTGAAAGCTTCGCTCGGCGGACTGCCAATCCCAGTTCATCACGG
>CAZDGT010000130.1:0-4162 GCA_964504905.1 uncultured Bordetella sp.
TCTGGGATTCCCCCGAAGCGGCCCGCGTCTACTTCGGCCTCTACCAGCGCGTTCTTAAGGGAAAATGGAAGACAATGGAAGTCACGTCGGCCACTGAGACGGAGATATTGGGCACCGGGGATTCCGGCCGCTTCACGGTACGAATCTCCGGCTCGTCCGTCCAATCCATGGAAGGTCTGAGGTAAACTGAACCTATGCGAAACCTTGCTTTGCGAGCCTTGGCAGCTGCCGCGTTTGTGGCGCTCACCGTTTCGGCTTTTGCCGGTCCCCCGGTGCCGCGCAAGTCCCCGGAATTTACCATCACCGATCCCGCCGGCAAGCAGATGCTGCTTTCCAGCTATAAGGGCAAGGTCGTGGTGATGCCGTTCATGTTCACCACCTGCCCTCATTGCCAGCACGAGGCGCAGATGCTCACCAAGCTCCAGCAGGAATTCGCCTCTCGCGGAGTCGTGATGCTAGGCACAATATTTAACGATGCCAACGGCCCCATGGCTACGCAGTTTGTCAGGGAATTTAACATCGGCTTCCCGGTGGGCTATGCCAGCCGCGACCAAGTTACCAGCTATCTCGGCCTCTCCGTGATGGACCGCTGGGTGGTTCCGCAGGTTGCCATCATCGACAGAAAAGGCAACGTAGTAGCTCAAAGCGCCGCGACCGGCAGCCCGGAATTGCAGGACGAAGTCTATTTGCGCAATTTGATCGACAAGCTGGCCAAGGAAGGCGCGGCCTCAAGTAGCGCGGCTCCCGCGGCTAAGGCTCCAGCGAAGACGGTCGCCAAGAGCACCGCTACGAAGTAGTCTTTAGCGCCGCGATCGCCTCGGCGATTTTCTTGCCGTGGAAACGTCCGTTCTCGATGAAGATTTCATTGGTGTGCATCCCCGCCACCAGCACGCCCGCCAGATACATCCCCTTCCGGTCGCTCTCCAGCGTTTCCGGATTGGTATTGGGCCTGCCCGACGCTTTGTCAAAATGGATTCCGTGGGCGTCCAGAAACGTTGTATCCGGCCGGTAGCCTGTCATCGCAAAAACAAAGTCGTTCTTCAGCGTGACCTCGCCCTTAGGCGTTCTCAAAACGACTGAATCCTCACGGATCTCCGCTACCGTCGAGTTGAAATACGCGGGGATCTCGCCGTTCTTAATACGATTCTCGATATTCGGCTTGATCCAATACTTCACGTTGTTGTGAATCCCCACGCCACGATGCACCAGTGTCACCCGCGCTCCGGACCACCACAATTCCAGCGCCCCAATCGCCGCCGAGTTCTTCGCGCCAATCACCAGCACATCCTGATCGTAGTAAGGATGCGCCTCTTTGTAATAGTGGATGACCTTGGGCAGATCCTCGCCCGGAATGTTGAGCTTGTTCGGGACATCGTAGTAGCCCATCGAGAGAATCACTTTGCGCGATTCATATGTCTGCGCGCAACCGCGGCTGTCGACCGAGTGCGTGACGAAGCGCCCGTCTTCGCCCGTGATCTTCTCCACGTGCTGATACTGCCGGATGTCGAGCTTGTAGTGATCCGCCACACGCCGATAGTATTTGAGCGCTTCCCCGCGCACCGGCTTTTCATTGAGCGAGGTCATCGGAATGTCGCCGATTTCAAGCAGTTCCGGCGTGGTGAAAAACACCATGTTGGTGGGATAGTGATACAGCGAGTTGACCACACAACCCTTGTCGATCAGGACCGCGTTCAGTCCCCGGCGCTTCAGTTCGATGCCGCAGGCAAGCCCCGTAGGCCCCGCGCCGACAATCACCGCATCATACACGTCAGAGCTTCTCCTCTACCGTCTTGTAGACTCGATCCAGCTCTGCCGCCAGCGCGGAAACATTCTTGCCTCCACCCTCCGCCATATCCGGACGTCCTCCGCCCTTGCCGCCGGTGGCCAGTGCGATTTCCTGCACTAATTTTCCGGCCTGCACTTTGGCGGTAAGGTCCTTGGTAACGCCGCTCACGATCGCAATTTCGGAGTCGACTGCGGCCGCCAGCACCACTACCGCACTCTTCCATTTGTTGCGCAGCGAGTCCACCAGCGTTCGCAACTGCTGGCGGTCGAAGCCATCGACGCGTGCCGCCAGAACCTTGACGCCCTTGACCTCCCGCGCCTGGCTTTCAAGATCGCCGGCCTGCGCTTGCGCCATCTTGGTCTTGAGTTGCTGGACCTCGTGCTCCAGCGCCTTTTCCTTGGCGACAAGTTTGTCGAGTTGCTCCAGTAATTCGCCTTCCGGCGCCCGGACGAGACTGGCCACTCCCGCAAGCTGGGATTGAGCGGATTGGAACCGGCGCAGCGCTTCCTCGCCCGTAATGGCTTCGATCCGGCGCACACCGGCCGAGATGCTGCCTTCGTAGACAATCTTGCAGATGCCGATATCGCCCGTCCGCGAAACATGCGTGCCGCCGCACAGTTCCTTGCTGAAGGTATCGATCGAAACCACTCTGACATGTTCGCCGTATTTCTCACCGAACAACGCCATCGCACCCGTCGATAACGCTTGATCGAGATCCATCACATCTGTATGAACGACACGATTCGCCAGGATCTCCTGGTTCATCAGCCGCTCGACTTCCGCGATTTCATCGCGATCCATTGCCGTGTAGTGCGTAAAGTCGAACCGCAACCTAGCGGGTTCCACAACACTCCCCGCCTGCTTAACGTGCCCGCCCAGCACCCGCCGCAACGCCGCGTGCAGCAGATGTGTTCCAGTGTGATTCCGCATCGTCGAGTGACGCGCCGGGGCGTCCACCTTCGCGATCACCTCGTCGCCAACCTTCACAGGAGCCGTCAGCTTCACTCTGTGAACGGTCTTGCCGGGAGCGCCGTTGTACGCCGATTCCACCACGCCCACCGTCTCCCCGGTTGCTGCGGATACCAGAACGCCGCTGTCGCCCACCTGCCCGCCAGCCTCCGCATAAAACGGAGTGCGATCCAACGCCACTTCGCCGTCGAACGCCGCGACCACCTTCGCGGGAGATTCCAGCGTGTCTCGCCCCACGAACTCCGTTTTCGGCAGCGCCTGATACTCCGGCCGGACCTGCGCCTTCTCCGCACCCTTCCAACTGGCTCGCGCTCGGACCTTCTGCTTCTCCATCTCCGCCGTGAAACCGTCGCGGTCGATGCTTAGGCCGAATTCGCGCGCCATGTCTTCCTGCTCGTCGAGAGCCAGGCCGTAAGTGTCATACAACTTGAAAGCGGCCGGACCCGGTAACACTCCGCCAGACGCCGCTTTCGCTTCGTCCTGGAAGATCCGCTCCGCTACCTGGAACGTCGTGGCGTAGCGATGCTCCTCGTCCTTCACAACACGGGCCACCCGCGACACGCTCTCCATCATTTCCGGGTAGGCATCGCGCATATGTTCGGCGACGAACCCGGTCAGCTTGTAAAGATACGGATCCGTCGCACCCGCCATACGAGCATTCCGCATCGCACGCCGCATGATCTTGCGCAGCACATAGCCGCGGCCCTCGTTCGACGGCACCACACCATCGTGAATCAGGAATGCCGTGGCTCGCGCATGATCCGCGTTAATGCGCATCGCTGTGTCCGTCGCGGGGTCCTCGCCAAACACTTTGCCGATCAACTCACCCGCACGCAGCACAATGGGCTTGATCAAATCTGTGTCGTAGTTCGACAACACGCCCTGCTTCACCGCCGCAATGCGCTCCAGCCCCATCCCGGTGTCGATCGATGGACGCGGCAGCGGCGTCAGTTTGCCCTGGGTGTCGCGGTCATACTGCATGAACACCAGGTTCCAGACCTCTACGAAGCGTTCGCCCGGATCGTCGGGGAAACTCCCCTGCCCCGCCTCCGGGCCGAAATCATAGTGAATTTCCGAACATGGACCGCACGGCCCGGTCTCGCCCATCTGCCAGAAATTGTCTTTCTCTCCCAGGCGGAAGATCCTATCCTTCGGAACTCCGGCCACCTTCTGCCACAGCTCTTCCGCTTCGTCATCCTCACGAAAAACCGTCACGTAGAGCTTGTCTTTCGGCAGGCCGTACTCCTTCGTAATCAGCTCCCAGGCGAACGCGATGGCGTCGCTCTTAAAGTAGTCGCCGAACGAGAAATTCCCCAGCATCTCGAAGAACGTATGATGCCGCCGCGTGTAGCCGACGTTATCCAGATCGTTATGCTTGCCGCCGGCCCGCACGCACTTCTGAGAGGA
>CAZDGT010000131.1:0-3486 GCA_964504905.1 uncultured Bordetella sp.
GCTGAACATGGTGCCAATGACGGTCATCCCCCAAGTACCCAGCAGCATGACCAACACCACCGGCCAGAAGGTTTTCGCGAAGTGAGTGTCATAGAGCACGGCGAATACGGCGAGCGCCGCTATTTCGACGATCATCAGCAGCAGAAAATTCGCTAAAGTTTTGCCTAAAAAAATAGCGGACGCCGGCGCCGGGGATGAAATGAGCGCGTCCAGGCAATCGTTCTGCAATTCCCGGGCGAAGCTGCGATTCAGCACCAGCGCTCCCGCGAAGGAGAACACCAGCCAGAGCAGGCCGCCTGAAATAGTGCGCAATTCCTCGGACGATGGATCGAACGCGAAGCTGAACAGCACCAGGATCACCAGCGAGAAGGCGAAAGAGGCGTTGAACGCTTCCTTGGTACGCATCTCGGAACGCAGGTCTTTGGCGGCGATGGTGAGCGAGGCTCGCACGAAGGAGGACACGCGCTAGTTTTCTCCGTGCGTCCTGTACAGCCAGCCGGTGTCGTCCACCATCTGCTGGGTGCGCTCGCCCGTGAAGGCCAACTGGCCCCGCTGGATCAGAGCGACGTGCGTAGCGAGCTCCAGGGCTTCACGCAACTGATGCGTGGAAAGGATGATGGTCCGTCCGAAAGCGTGCGCGTCCGCCAGCAGCGACTGCAAAACGGCAATGGCTTTGTCATCAAGCGCTGTAAAGGGCTCGTCGAGCAGCAGCACCTCAGGCTCATGCATGAATGCGCGCGCCACCGCCAAGCGCTGCCGCATGCCACGGGAAAATTCTCGAACCAAGCCATCGCGGACGCGGCCGAGGCCTGTCCGTTCCAGCCAAGCTAGCGCTGTCTTTTCGGGGTCGTCGAGTCCGTAGAGATTTGCGAACAGAACCAGATTTTCCGTGGCGGAAAGTTCATCGTAGAGCGAGATTCCGTGTCCCAGCACTCCGATGCGCCGCCGCGTGACTTGTTGGCGGACGTCCTGGTTCTGGATGCGGACGCTGCCTTCCGACGCTTTTGAAAGTCCTGCGATGATTCGCAGCAGGGTGGTTTTCCCCGCGCCGTTGCGTCCGAGTAATGCGACCGTCGACCCGGGCTCGATGCTTAGTCGGATATCGCGCAGGGCGGGGAAGTCGCCATAGTATTTCCAGACTCGGTCAACTTCAAGTGCCGCCGCACTCACGCGGCCCCTCTGCGATAAAGCATGGTCCCGCCGAGGGCCAGAATTACGAAAGCCAGACTCAGGACCCAGGCGAGTTGCCCGTATATGCGCGGCTTCTTGATTTCCACCGGAGGCGAGCCACCGTCCTCTTCCGCCTGTCCGCCACCGGCCGAATCGTCGCCGCGCAGCGTACCGGTGCCTTCAATCAGCAGGTTGTAATCGAGCCCAGTGAGGTTGTAGATATTCGCTTGCGTCGTCGGTTCCCGGCCCGCGAGTTCGATGCCGTCGCCGGTGAGGTTTACTGCCGGTGGAGTCACCAGATGCGTGGCAGCGTCAGAAGCTACCACTTTGCCGGAGAACTTGGTTGACGCGGGGATGGTGTAGGTTACATCCATGCGAGTCTCTCCCGGCTTCACGGGATAGTCGACCTTATAGATGCCAGCCGTCGCAGTCTTGCCTGCCGGGCGCGTGATGGGCATGCCTCCAGGCGCCGTGATCACTATTTGCGCAGCGCCATTTGTCGCGGGCGGAAGATAGAACTGGATGGAGCCCTTCGCAGGATCGTTAAACGTCAGGTTGGTCTCGTTGCCCAGCACGAAAGTCTCGCTGACCCTGAGTCTGTCGGCGCCCGGTTCCAGTAGGATCAGATGTTCCAGGGTCCGGGACACGCCAGCCTTCTTGGTGGCATCGTAGACCTTCACCTGGACTCCGCTAGTGGGCATTCCCGGAGTAATGATCTGGTTGTAAGTCGTGCCCTGATAGGTTGCCTGGATCAATCCTGGTCCCGGGGGAATCTGCTTGTCGATCTTGAACTGGCCCTGCGAATCGGTGGTCACGTTGCCTAGTTGGACCATGCCGCTCTGGCTGGGCTGCACCAAATTTATAGCAACGCCGGCCTGCGGTTTACCAGTCGTGACGTTGATCGCAGTGCCATCCACCGCGAGCAGCGGCAGAGAGCAGGCGAAAAGCACAAAGAGGGGTCTCATCTATGCGGACCTCTTCTTTCCCGTGGGCTCCGGCTTCGGCTGCATTTTCTCGATTTCAGCCACTACTACCGCAAGTTCCTTTTGCAGCGCGAGTTTAGTCTGGGCGTAGTCGGCATCCGAAAGCTTGCCCACGCGATATTCAAACTGGAGATCGCGCAAATTTTCGTAAATAGTAGCCTTGCGTTCATCTAGATGTTGTGTGGGCGATACCGGATCGGGTGGCGGAATGTCCTTGGCGCGAATAAACAGCGTATAGAGCAGGGTTACTGCCAGCAGGATGACGACGGCGGCAATCAGGCTCATCTAATCGAGGTTAGCCGTGTCTTTTTCAATTTGCGCGAGCGTCGCAGCGTCAACCGGGGCGTCACCCGCTGGTGTCAATCGCGGGCGCGTATAACGGCGAATGGTCCACAGGACCAACAGAAGGCCCAAACCGAGCGCTATGTAAGGACCCAACACACCGCCAACCCCCGGAGGGATCACCAGGATGTCTTTGCCGTTTTCCGCGACGTATTGATCCAGAATCTGCTGATCGCTCATGCCGGCTTTCTGCATGTTGACCATTTTGGCCTTGTTCATCTTGCACACCGGACAGCCCGGCGGCATCACGCAGGCCATATTCTGGTTGCAGCCGCAATTGCACTTCAATTTCGACGCGATACGGTTGATCTGCGGAGAATCCATCTCCGTCGCGGTCTGTCCCAGCGCCGCCACCATCATGATGGCGATCAGCAGGCTACTTTTCCACTTGCGCATGTTTCCCCGTAACCGTTACCACTTCCGTCCGCGGCCATACCAGGCGGCTCTTGCTGGGGATCAGACAGATGATGGTGCCAATCAAAACTCCCCAGTATCCGATCCAGATCCAGCTCACCAGCGGGAAGATGTAGGCCTGCAGAACCGTGCCTTCGCCGTCATTGGCCGCACCGGCGAAATTCAAATACAGGTCTTCGTTTAGGCGTCGCCGGATCGCCACGTTGGACGTAGGCTGCCGCGAGGCAAAGTACAAACGCCGCTCAGGCCGCAGCGTGCCGAGATCGGATCCGCCCTTCGAAACGCCGACGTTCAGAATATCCCACGAATAATTTTCATTGCGCCCGGATTCCACGTTGCCGATCGAGAGCTGATAGGCGCCCAGTTGCATCTTCTGGCCCGGGGACACTTCCAAAGTCTTGTCGATGTCGAAGGCCTTGCCGGTGAAGCCGATGAACATGAACACCACGCCCATGTGAACCAGGTAACCGCCGTAGCGCCGCGTGTTACGATGCGTCAACTCCACCATCGCCGCCACTATGTTCTGCCCGTCCTTGCTGCGAATGGCGAACGCGCCCTTGAAAAATTCCATCACTAC
>CAZDGT010000132.1:0-2921 GCA_964504905.1 uncultured Bordetella sp.
TACCGGAACTGGCTGGCGGCGAAAAAGAAACCGAACTAATCGATGACGAGGGTGCTCAGCTTTTGCGCTGCGTTCGTGCTTTTGAACGCATTGGCATTTCCACAGGCTTTGCCGATGGAGCCTTTACACGATTCAGGCCAAAGCATCACCGGCGCATTCGAAGGCTGGTTCCAAAATCCGGATGGCACCTTCAGCCTCCTGCTGGGGTACTACAACCGGAATCACAGCCAGGAGTTGGATATCCCGATCGGGCCGAATAACCGGATTGAGCCAGGAGGACCCGATAGGGGCCAGCCGACGCATTTCCTGACCAGCCGCGGGTGGGGCGTGTTCGCCGTTACCGTTCCCAAGGATTTCGGCACTAAGAAACTTACGTGGACGTTGACTGCGAACGGCAAGACCACAACGATTCCCATGAGTCTGGATGCATTGTGGGAGATCCAGCCTTTTAAGGAAGCCTCGGGGAATACGCCGCCAACTCTTCGCATTGGCGAAGGTCCGTCCGTTCAGGGGCCACTTCCTCTTATCGCGACGCGCACGGTCGCCTTGGCAACTCCTCTCCAACTCAGCCTTTCGGTAGCAGACGACGCGAAGCTCATCCCCGGAATGCCGCGTCCGAAGAGTCCGCCGGTGATCTTGACCTGGAGCAAGTTTCGCGGACCGGGTGCAGTGACGTTCAGCAGCAAGCAGCCGCAGATTGATATCTCGCAAGGCAAGGATACAGCGGCAGTCTTTAGCGGAATAGCATCTACTACAGCAACCTTTGGCGAACCCGGAGAGTACGTGCTATCGGTCCAGGCCAACGACTGGACCGGCAAGGGCGGCGCGGGTTTTCAGTGCTGCTGGACTAACGCGCAAGTAAAAGTGACCGTCACACCCTCGCCTGGCACTCGCTAGGTCGGGCGCTCTCGTTGGCGAGGGGCCACCGTTGTGCGCGCCGCTTATTTCGTCTATGCTCTTTCGGTGGAAGCTGGGGGATAGATGATAAGTCTGATTGCATTAAGCCGGCTAGGATTCACACTCGGCGCTGCGCTCTGCCTTTCCGCGCTTTTCGGACCGTCATCGCTCCCCGGACAGACACCTCAAGCGCGATCAATCACCCAAGGAGTATATTCCGCAGAGCAGGCAACGCGCGGGCAGCAGCTTTATATGGCCCAGTGCGCGGCATGTCACGGGAAGGCCATGGAGGGAACCATCGGATCTCCATTGGTCGGAGATAGCTTCCTCTCGAATTGGAGCGCACGCACGCTGGCGAATTTCGTCGACAAGATTCAGAAGACCATGCCCTTCGAGCAGCCTGGGAGCCTCACTCGCCAGCAATCCACCGACCTGGGGGCGTACATTCTCCAGACAGGTAAGTTTCCAGCTGGGTCAGCCGAACTTAGCGAAGCCCTACTGGCACAGACTGTGTTCCCCACCGCGCGCAGCTCCGCGCCGCCCGCGAGCGCTAGCCGCGCCGGCACTTCCCTGCCCCCGCCCGAAGGAAACCTTGCCGAGTTGATGCGAGCCATCGCTTTCCCCGCCTCGAATATTCTGTTCAACGTCCAGATCAAGGATCCCGGCGCGCCCGCAAAAAAACCGGCGGCCGTTTCCCAATTCGATTATGCCGAGTGGGGATCCGGCGTTTATGGCGGATGGCTAGCTGTGGATCAAGCCGCCGTCGCCATCGCCGAAACGGCGCCCTTGCTTTTGACGCCAGGACGCCGCTGCCAGAACGGGAAACCAGTGCCGGTGGATGCCACGGATTGGAAGCAATTTGTCGCGGCAATGGCGGACGTGGGAAAGCTCGCGCATCAGGCATCCAAAGCCAGAAATTTCGAAGCGTTCACGGACATCACGGAAAAGCTGAACGATGCGTGCGCGAATTGCCACAAGGTATACCGCGACAAGGGCGGCACCGAGGGAAGCGGGGGCACGCGCTGCCAACCCTGATCGGAAACAGAGGATAAAACCATGCGCCTGATAATTGTTTCGACAGTTTTAGCGCTCTCTGCGGGAGGGACTTTGTTCGCCCAGGAATGGGTGGAGTTTGCCAACCGGCAAGATCGCTTTACGGCCAATTTTCCGACTCAGCCGAAGGTGACAGAAACGATCTACCAATCGGAACATGGAGCCGATCTCAAAGCCCGTATCTATAGCGCTGCGCAAGGCCAGAGCCGCTACTCTATAACCGTAGTCGATTACAACCCAATCCAGCGAATACTCACTGAGAAGGCCAAGTCCTGCCCGGCTGGCGCCGAACCTTGCCTGGGAACACCGGGTGATGAAGGTCACTGGAAAGCCGATTTGCACGGCGCGCTTATTTATGCTTCGTGGAAGCTCATGCAACGAGACGCCAAGCTGACGAGCTTCGTGTGGAATTTCGTCGATCAGGTGGACGGGCTTCAACTCCAGCTCACCAACAACAGCGATAAATCCCGAACCTTCGCGGGAGTTTACATGCATGAAAACAAGCTTTACATCATAGAAGGGACGGTGCCGGCCGGTTATCCGGAGCCAGGATTATTTCAGCAATCTCTGGGTTGGCTCGATGAAAACGGGGTCGGGCTTCGCTATCAGTCCTATTACTCGAACAACTATCCTGCGCCGCCGAGAGTCCCGCGCGTGGCTGGTGACGGTCTTGGGCAGGGCCGGATTGACGCCCCCGACGCCAAGCCAGCGCAAGCGCCTAAGCCGCGCTGACCGTGAGATATTGTAGGTCCAATCGAGGAGGATAAGCATGCGTTTCAAATCAGGTGTCGGTCCGTTAACGATTTGCGTAGTTGCTTTTGGGTTGTCTGCATGGGCACACCATTCCCACGGCGCCTACGTCGAGACGTTTATGGACCTTCAAGGCGTGGTCAAGGAAGTGCATTTGGTGGTTCCGCATTCCTGGATATATCTGGAAGTGAAGGGCGACAAGGCTGAGCCGGAAATCTGGG
>CAZDGT010000133.1:0-3543 GCA_964504905.1 uncultured Bordetella sp.
ACGACGTGCTGGATCTGGCGCGAGTGGAATCCGGCACCATGCCCTTTCATCCCGAGAGAATCTGTCTGCCGGACCTGATTCGAGAAACCATCGCAGGGTTCAGACTACTGGCGTCTGAAAGAAGCATAACGCTGACCACCGATGTCCAGATGTCTGCGATCGAAGTGTTTCTAGATCCGCGGAAACTGAAGCAGGTGTTGCTGAACTACGTGTCCAACGCTCTTAAATTCACGCCCGCCGGGGGGCGAGTCACGGTTCATGCTCATTTTGCGGAAGGATCCGCGTTCCGTCTTGAAGTAGAGGATACCGGACTGGGAATTGGCCCGCAGGATATCGGAAGGTTGTTTCAAGACTTTCACCAGCTCGCCGGCGGCCTGGATCATGAGATTCAGGGAACCGGCCTGGGGCTGGCCCTCACCAAGCGGTTGGTAGAAGCACAGGGAGGGAAGGTGGGCGTGATCAGCCAACCGGGCAAGGGCAGCAGGTTCTATGCAGATTTGCCGTGCTCAGCGGACTGGATGAATGCCGAGGCGGAGCGGCCCCGCGAGGCGATGGCTGCAGGTTCCAGCTCCGCCTACTCCAATGCCGAACAACAAGTGGTGCCGGCAATCTGAGCGGCCGCACGCTCTCATACTCCGCCTGCGGCGTCCGAAGAGTGAAGGTAGTTGCCTCTCGCACGGCGGCGCTCTGGCACAAACCCGGTAGTGAGTCCCTTTTGAAGCGAGGAGATGCAGTGGAAGAAAATACCCTCACCGTTTTGCTGATTGAGGATAGCCCGCAATACGCACAACTCGTGCAGCACTGGCTCGCCCAAGCAGCGGGAGGAGCGGGATTTATTCTGAATTGGACCGATTGCCTCGCGGATGGTATGAACCGTCTTGAACGGGGCGGCGTGGACGTCATTCTGCTGGATCTGGGCCTGCCGGATTGCAGCGGGATGGACACGTTCAAGCAAACCAGAAATCGGGCGCCCAAGACGCCCATTGTGGTTCTAAGCTCCGCCGATAGCGAGTCGCTGGCCCTCCAGATGATTCAGGAAGGAGCGGAGGATTACCTGGTTAAAAGTACTTGCCAGGCCGACATGCTGGCGCGGTCCGTCCGGCGCGCAGTAGTCAGAAGGAAATCGCATGATAGCGCGGCGCAGCCTTCCTCCACGCGCAGCCGGGTGATTAGCGTCATCGGAGCCAGGGGCGGCAGCGGGAGCACTACGATCGCCTGTACCCTGGCAGCCGAACTGCGCCAGCAGACCGGTCAAAAAGCCCTCATCGCGGACCTGGATCCCAGCGGCGGGCTTGTGTCCTTCTTGACCGGCGTCGATTGCCAGTATTCCACGCGCGACGCTACCAGCAACCTGCAGCGCCTCGATGTGGCGGTTTGGGAATCTCTCGTCGGGCAGACTCCCGACGGTCTTCACGTGATTGCCTCGCCTGACCCCGACGAAGAGGAAGTCGACGGCGGCCAGCTTTTAGAAGTATTGGCTTTCACCCGGCCCCTCTACTCCTGGACGGTTCTTGACCTGGGGCGCCTCAGTTACAAATCTCTCAGCCTTCTGGGAGCGGACGACGACGTGTTTGTGGTCACTGCCGCTACTATCCCCGCCCTCTACAGCGCCAAGCGCGCCGTCGAAGCCCTGCGCGCCGCCACCATTGATGCGGACCGGATTCGACTCATTGTCAATCACATGGGAGAAAAACAGCTTCTTTCTGGCGATAGCTTGAATCACATGTTTGGCGTTCCGGTATACGCTACGGTGCCAAACGATCCCTCTGAACTGCATCAAGCGTGTGTCCAAAAGAGATTGCCGGGCGTGCAAAGTAACATTCGCAAGGCCATCGCGGGCCTGGCGAGAAAAGTCACGGGGCTTCCGGAGCAGCGGAAGGGGACGTTGACATCTCTGGTTTCGTTCGCTCGCTTCCGAAGGCCGTCAGAGGGCGCGGCAGTATCGTCCGGGAACTGAATTGCGAGACGCTTATGGACCGGCACACTTTCATCCTTCTAGTGGACGACAACTCCGGTGGTACCGATGCGATCCAACGAGTACTGGGCGATCAGGCTAACCACTTCAAGCTGCGGCGCGTACCCGACGTGCCTACCGCCCTGGCGCGGATCTGGGGCGGCGGAGTCGACTTGGTGTTGATGAATCTTCCGTCGATAGAGACCACAGAGGATCATCGCCTCATTGCATTCCGTGAATTGAGAGATAAGGCGCCTAGTGTGCCTATCGTCCTGCTAGGCATCTCAGGAGACGAAGGCCTGCGCGAAAAAGCGATGCATGAAGGCGCGGCGGACTTCCTGATCCGGGACTCTTCCGCCGCGGATATTCTGAAAGCCCTGCGCTCGGTTGCGGGGAGAGTCGCCTCTTTACCTTCTTTGCCGCGGCCAACACTACCTGCGGGAAAACGCGGGAAGATACTTGTTTTTATGGGCTCCAAGGGCGGAGTCGGCACGACAACAGTAGCTCTGAATGTGGCAGCCGCTTTGACCCGGAATCGCCGGGTGATTCTGGCGGAGCTGCATCCGGAAATGGGAATCCTGCCTCACTATTTTCAGCCCCATCGCTCTATTCGCGATTTGGGGGATCTAGGGCAAGCGGAAAATCGGACGGAACAGGTCACGACGCACGAACTACAGGCATGCTTGTGGCCCGTAAAGAACGTGCCCGGAATGCAGGTCTTGTATGGCTCTCGCAGCTTGGAGAGTTCCGCGAGCCTATATCCGGCCCTGGCGAGATCCATTCTCACAATAGCGGCTGAACTCGCGGACTATGTCGTCATCGACCTTCCGGTATCGCTCGGAGAGACCAACCGCGCGATCGTCGAATGCGCCGACTGCCTGGCGTTGGTGGTCGAGCGTGATCCGATTTCTGTTCAGGCGGCAAAGTCGATTCTCAGGCGTGTTGATTCCTGGAACGCGGCCAAGCTTTCGCTGGGCGCGGTGATCCTGAATCGCGCCGCTCTGGTATCGCCGATGTCGTTCGCGGACATTGACGCTGAACTTCACATCCCCACTCTAGGCGTGATTCCTCCGGCGTCCGACCTGTGCGCAGCAGCTCAGCAGGCCCATGCTCCTTTGGTGGTGCTCGATACCGATAGCCTTGCTTCCCTAGCCTTGCGCGATTTAAGCCAGACGATTGCGGATCTGGTCCCGTCTGTCTGGCCCGTGGAACATGCCGAATCTGGGCCTCTTGCGGCATATCATGCCAGCTCTAAGGTGAGTCGCGTCGTCGTCCGCTAGCTCCCCTAAGAACCAACGTATGCGCGCACCACGCTCAGGAAAGTCCGGGTGTCGATCGGCTTAGTGATATATCCGTCGCATCCCGCGGCTCGGGCAATCTCTTCGTCGCCTTGGATTGCCGACGCGGTAAGGGCGACGATCGGCACGTTGCGCAGAGATCCATCCCGGCGCAGATGCCGCGTCAAAGCCAGGCCATCCATGCCAGGAAGGTGGATATCCATCAGAATCATGTCGGGAACTCGGGTTTCAAGCGCCGTTAAGGCTTGCTCGGCATTTTCCGCAGTCCCGACTTCGAAACCGTCCTGCGTA
>CAZDGT010000134.1:0-1601 GCA_964504905.1 uncultured Bordetella sp.
CCCATCGCGCGAAACCTGCGAGGAGTTTTCGATTCGGTGTCACCTGGACTTCCCTCACTACCGGTCTTCAACTCCGTCCGGCCGCGGAACTGACGTCCGCAGCTGCGGGAACGTACCCGAAAGCGACCCAATCTAGCTTGGCCGTGCTCGCTGCCGCCGCCCGTCAACCCCTGAACCTGGGTGCACAAACCCGGTCCGACTCTAGCCCTCGCTGGGAGATGGTGGTTCCGAAGATGGTTCGTCCCGAAAGGGTCTCACCGGACTTGATCAAGGCGGCTCCGCCAGTTCAACACCGCAATCACGAAATCTATACCGCCATTCCCGTTTCGACCCCGGCCAGTTTGCGTAAGCCATTGCCAGAGTCTCTTGCGAGTGTCTTAGCCGCGATAGGACGGCGCACCAAATCACTTCTGGCGGGACCCGGCAAGACCATCGACGCTGCGCCTGTGTGGTCTCATTTTGACCGCCAGCGATTGGCATTCGCTGCTCGCACAAGCCGTCTGCAAGTCTTGCAGTTGAGCGCTCCCAGCTCGCCGCTCCCGGTTGAGACCCGCAACGCAGAGAACGAAGACCGCGAGAACCGGCACGCGGTAAGGGAATTGCTGCTCTCCAAGATCACCAGCAGGCTGCGCGTTAGCGAGAAACCTGGGAGTCCGTACTCGTATGACCCTTAGCCTTCAACAAAGCACCCGGCCAAGCGTCGCCAAGCAACTGGCGGCCGCGCTGGACTTGCGCTCGGCTGGGCTGCTCTCCGAGGCGTTGGATGTTCTGGGCAACCCGGGCGAATACGATGCCTATCTTTACTCCGTACGTGCTGAGATTGAATTTGAGTTGGGTCGTTTTCAAGACGCAGCTCTCAGCTACTTCTCCGTTACAATATCCGACCCGGATAATTCGAGCGCGCACTATAACCTGGCACTCTGCTTGGAGCGTTGCAAACGTTGGGATGTGGCCAGTGAGGCCTTCCGGCGGGTGCTGCTGCTAGATGCGGGGCGCGAGGATGCGCGACTCGGGCTCGGCGCCTGCCTGCTGCATTTGAATCGCGCCGAAGAAGCTTTGATGATTTTCGATCAATGTGGACGGGACTTGGAGCCGGGCCCCGCCCTCATCGGCAAAGCGGTCGCGCTGCAGTTACTGCATCGTTTCGATGAGGCGCGCACGCCCTACCTGGCGCTGCTCGCTTCGAATCCAAATTCGGAGGAAGCTTTGTCCAATTTGATCGCGGTGAGTATCGAGTCCGATGATCTGAAATCTGTCCGGGATTATTCCCTGCGCCTGCTCGAAATCTGTCCGCACTCCACGGTGGCGCTGCAGGGGCTCGCTACTGTCGCCTTCGACGGTTCGGACCACCCGGCCGCCGCTTCTTACTGTGATCGACTTTTGGAATTAGCCCCTGACTGTTTGGACGCTTGGCACAACTTTCGAATTGCCATGGACCACTCCTCGTTCAGCTCTTCTGAACCACCTTTTGCTTTGCGCACTGGAGGGAAACAATGAACCGTTTGCGTGTTCGCGTCGAATTGAACCGGCGTAAGACCGGCGTACCGCTGGATGAACTGGTAAGCGTTGTAGATGAAACGCGAAAGTTCTTTCACCTGCTC
>CAZDGT010000135.1:0-10336 GCA_964504905.1 uncultured Bordetella sp.
TCTCGGCAGTGTTTCAGGATCGGGAAGGGTCCATCTGGTTGGGACTCCTTGGCTCGGGCTTGGCACGCTGGCTGGGTTACGACGAGTGGCAGAACTGGACCACCCATGAGGGTCTCAGCCGCGAATCCGTGTGGTCCATTACGCGCGATAGTAACGGCCGCGCTTGGGTGGGCACACAGTTCGGCTTGAACTACGCAGAGGAAAGCGGCGGACACGTTATTTGGAGACAATTGCCGGTACCCGGCCTGGAAATGGTGCGCGCACTGGCCGCCAACCCCGACGGTTCCTTGTGGATCGGCGGCGAACCCGGGGGATTGCGCCAACTAAATCCGCGGACGAAGCAAATCCGCACGCTACGCGAAGCCAACGGGCTGCCCGTCGGCGGCGTCCGCTCGGTGATGGTGGACCGCCAAGGGCTGGTGTGGGTTTCCGCTAACACTGGATTGTTCCGCAGTCTGACTCCCGTGAATTACGGTGGAAAGGCAGAATTCGAACAACAGTTTCCGCCCGGCACCCGCGAGTACGAAAAATTCTTGAAGACCATTGAGGATGCCCAGGGCCAAATCTGGGCGGCCGGAGATTTCGGCCTGGCTCGCTGGTCGGCTGGGGTCTGGACCCGTTACACGAGGCAAGACGGCCTTCGGAGCGACGGAGTAGCTCAGCTGGCCGAGGACCCGGACGGTTCCATCTGGGCCGGCTATCGCGACGCCTTTGGAATCTCCCGCCTGCGCTTCCCGCTAAGCGGCGCCTCCAAAAAATTAGAGGCGACTCATTACGGTGTGGCGAACGGTCTGCGCTCGGACAAGACCCTATTTCTCGGATTCGGACCGGACGGGCGCCTTTGGGTTGGCACAGACCATGGCTTAGATGTATTCGACAATTCGGCCTGGAGCCACTATGGGCGCTCGGATGGCGTCATCTGGGACGACTGCAATACCAATGCGTTCTTCGCGGATGCAGGCGGGGTGTGGATCGGCACCAGCCGTGGGCTCTCGCGTTATCAGCCTTCCGCAGTGGTAGCGCCCAATATACCGCCGACGGTGGTTTTCACGTCGGTGAAGTTCGGCGACCTCAACAACGAAACTAGCCCCCCAGCCGAGATTCCGTATCGGGACAATTCGCTGCGGGTACGCTTTGCGGCTCTAACGTTCGTTCAGGAATCGTCGGTGCTGTTCCGGTACCGCATGGCAAGCGCGGGCAAAGCCTGGGTGGAGACCACCGAGCGTGAACTGAACTATCCTAACCTGCTTCCCGGCGACTACACGCTTGAGGTGGAGGCGCGCAATGCGCAGGGCATGTGGAGTACGGAACCAGCCCGCCTGACTTTCCAGGTATTAACGCCGTGGTGGCATAGTGCGTGGTTTCGCATCGCGGCGGCGTTGCTGGCCCTGGCCCTCGGCCGTCTTTTGTGGCAGCGGCGGACCTACCGGCTGGAAGACGAAAAAATACGTCTTGAAGTGGCTGTGGCGCAGCGTACCCGCCAGCTCTCCCAGGAAAAACAACGAGTGCTGGAAGAGAAGGCCCGCACGGAGCAGGAAAACGCCATCGTCCAAAAACAGAAGCAGGAAATCGAACGCCTGTTGGCGGATGCCAAACAGGCCAACCAGCTAAAAAGCGAATTCCTAGCTAACATGAGCCATGAAATCCGCACCCCTATGAATGGCGTCATTGGGATGACAGATTTAGCGCTCGCCACCGAGCTGACCCTGGAGCAGCGCGAATACCTGGAGATGGCACGGCTATCGGCGCATTCCTTGCTCGAGTTGTTGAACGACATTCTGGATTTTTCCAAAATCGAAGCCGGCCGGCTGGAAGTGAATCCTATCGAATTCTCCTTGCGCCAATGCATCTCCGATACCAGCAGAATCTTTCGCTTCATGTCGGAACAAAAGAACCTGGTATTCGACACGCGTCTGGACACCGCGATTCCGGACCGTCTCATCGGCGATCCGTTCCGTTTGCGTCAGGTCTTGACCAATCTACTGGGCAACGCGGTCAAGTTTACTGCGCAGGGGCGCGTTGGGTTACAGATTACGACGGAGAGCGAGCGGGCTGACAGCGTCACGCTGAGTTTCTCGGTTTCCGACACCGGGATCGGCATTCCGGCCTGCCAGCAGCAAGTGATCTTCGAGGCTTTCCGGCAGGCCGACGGGTCGACGACGCGAAAATACGGTGGTACTGGCCTTGGGCTGGCGATCTGCACGCGCCTGGTGGAACTGATGGGCGGCACAATGAGCGTCGAAAGCGCGCCGGGGCTTGGGAGTTCCTTCCGTTTCTCCGCGCGCTTCCAGCGGGCGCCGCGCACGGTGCCGCCCGCCGAAATTCGACCGGTCGATAGCATTAGTCTCCGAAACATGCTGCAAGCCGTGGGAACGAACCACAGCCGTCTGACCAGCGGTCTTTCGGTCCTCTTAGCGGAGGACAATCTTATCAACCAGCATCTGGTGAAGCGCCTGTTGGAAAAGCGCGGGCATGCGGTGACATTGGCCAGCAGCGGGCGCGAGGCGTTGGAACACGTGGAGTCAAGATCCTTCGACGTCATCCTGATGGACGTGCAGATGCCCGATATGGACGGGCTCCAAGCCACGGCTCGAATCCGCGAGATCGAGAAGGACCGCGGCTCCCGCACGCCCATTCTGGCGCTGACCGCGCACACCATGAAAGGCGACCGCGAACGCTGTTTGGCCGCTGGAATGGATCAGTTCATCAACAAACCCATTGACACCGAACACTTTGTGGAAGTGGTGGAAGCCGCCGCTATAGCTGGGCCGCCGAGTAGCTACGCCGGGCCGGTAGAAGACACCGATCCCCAGCGCGTGCCACTTTAGGACTACGCCTTCTGGGCGGCCGCGGCCTGCATCGAAGCGAAGCGCGCTTCCATCTCGCGTGTGAGGTGCGGTTTGATGCCCAACATTCGTTC
This sequence comes from uncultured Bordetella sp., assembly GCA_964504905.1. Classification (GTDB taxonomy): domain Bacteria; phylum Acidobacteriota; class Terriglobia; order Bryobacterales; family Bryobacteraceae; genus Palsa-187. Next base: position 2,921 of record CAZDGT010000135.1, read on the forward strand.
GATCAGCATCAATTGGCCCCGATGGTGCATTTCATGCTCCTTCACAGCCAGCAGCATGTCGAAGCGCGTGCGGCTTGGGGGTGTGCCGCCGGGAGGCATCGAGACGCTTTGGGCCATGAAGTCCTCCGCTAGCGATCCCACGGCATTGGCATACTTCTCGCCTTCGTCCTTCAGCAGCGCGATGATTTCCGCTTTGGTACGGGGCTTGGCTTGTTCCGCTAATAACGGGCCCATAAAGCCCATGAAATCGAAACCTTCCATGGTGGTTCTGGCGTCGGTGAAAATGACTTTCTCTTGGAACTTCCAGCCAAATGCAATGTGCGTAAGCAGTTCAGCAACGGTCCGCGTCCCTTCAGCCGGACGAAAGCTGTACTTGTCTTCTGGAATCTCTTCCGCGATGATCAGTGTGTTTTTGCGTACCGTCCGGAATGAGGCGGCAAGGTCTTTGGCTCCGTAGTAATTCATAGCGATATTCTATCGCGCGCAGCAGACGCGAGTATGCTCGAATGTGGGGCACCCTGCTAAAATTGAATTTCCCCATGGAAATCGATAAAGTTTACGAGCCCCAGCGGTTCGAGCCGCATTGGGCGCAGTGGTGGGTGGAGCACAACACCTTCCGCGTCGAGCCGCATCCCGGCGAGCCTTATTTTTCGCTGGCCATCCCGCCGCCGAACGTCACTGGATCGCTCCACATGGGGCACATGTTCGAGCATTCCATTATCGATGCGCAGGTCCGCTGGCGCCGCATGCGGAGACTGCCCAATGGGAAAGCGGTCAACACGCTTTGGGTGCCCGGTACGGATCACGCGGGCATCGCCACCCAGATCATGGTGGAGCGCCAGCTCGCCGGAGAAGGCCTGACTAAGCGCGACCTGGGGCGCGAGGTTTTCGAAGAGCGGGTCTGGAAGTGGAAGAGAGAAAACGGCGGGCGCATCGTCGAACAGATGAAGCGCGCGGGCGAAAGCTGCGACTGGTCGCGTGAACGTTTCACGCTGGATCCCGGCCTCTCGCGCGCGGTTCGCGAGGCTTTCGTGCGGCTCTACGAGAAGGGACTCATTTATCAGGGCGACTACATCGTCAACTGGTGCCCGCGCTGCCAGACGGCGCTATCGGATCTCGAAGTGGAGCACGAAGAGACTGAGGGCAGCCTCTGGCACATTCGCTATCCCGTGGTTGGCAGCGACGAATCGATCGTGGTCGCCACTACGCGGCCTGAAACGATGTTGGGCGACACCGGCGTCGCCATCAATCCGCTGGATCCGCGCGCCGCGCGCCTGCATCCGCTAAAGGTGAAGCTGCCGCTGACGGAGCGCGAGATCCCCATCGTGCTCGACGACATGGCCGATCCTGAGTTCGGCTCGGGCGCCGTGAAGATTACGCCCGCGCACGATCCCAACGATTTCGAAGCCGGAAAGCGGCACGATTTGCGCACCATCCAGGTGATTGGCGAGGACGCGAAGATGACCGCCGCTGCCGGGAAGTTCGCCGGCCTGGACCGCTACGAAGCCCGAAAGCGCATCGTCGCGGAGTTAAAAGAACTCGGCTTCCTGGAAAAGATCGAAGCCTATAAATTAAATGTCGGCAAGTGCCATCGCTGCAAGACCATCGTCGAGCCTCTGGTTTCGAAGCAATGGTGGATGAAGATGAAGCCGCTGGCCGCGCCGGCGATCGCTGCCGTGGAAGATGGCCGCATCACCTTTGTTCCGGCCAATTGGTCGAAGACTTATTTCGAGTGGATGTATAACATCCGCGACTGGTGCATTTCGCGCCAGTTGTGGTGGGGCCATCGGATTCCCGCCTGGTATTGCGGCGACTGCAAAAGCGTCACCGTGGCCCGCGAGGAACCGAAGACTTGTTCCAAGTGCGGCTCGGCGCAGCTGACACAGGAGACCGATGTGCTGGATACCTGGTTCAGCTCTGGCCTCTGGCCTTTCTCAACGCTCGGCTGGCCCGACGACACTGCCGATCTGCGCGCGTTCTATCCGACCACGCTGCTGGTCACAGGCTTCGACATCATCTTTTTCTGGGCCGCGCGAATGGTTATGTTCGGAATGGAAATGATGGGCGACGTGCCCTTCCGCCAGATCCATATTCATGGCCTGGTGCGCGACGCCGACCGCCAGAAGATGTCGAAGACCAAGGGGAATGTGGTGGATCCTTTGGTGGTCAACGAGAAATACGGCACCGACGCGGTGCGCTTCGGACTGCTGGTGGCGGCCGCTCCCGGGAACGACATTGCGCTCAGCGAAGAAGTGATCGCGCGCGGACGCAATTTTGCCAACAAGATCTGGAACGCATCGCGGTTGTTGTTCAGCAAGGAGCAAGGCGCGGGATCGCGCACATCGCTGGCGGATCGTTGGATCGGTTCGCGGTTCAATGCGGCTGTGGATATCGCTGGCAAAGCGTTCGAAGCGCATCGCTACCATGAGGCCGCCGATGCGGTTTGGACGTTTTTCTGGGACGAGTTCTGTGATTGGTATCTGGAACTGAAGAAGTCCGACACCGATTGGGGCTTTGCCTACGAGGTTCACGAAAAAGCGCTATTGCTGCTGCACCCGCTGATGCCCTTCATTACGGAAGAGTTGTGGCACCGCCGTGGGCATGAGACTTCTATTGCGTTGGAGGCTTACCCACAATACGATCCAGCGTTGAACGACCCCGAAGCCGAGCGCGAGATGAAATTGTTGCAGGATATCGTGACGGAGATTCGAGGAGTGCGTGCCGACAACAAGATCGACCGCAAGGAGAAGCTCCAGGGCACTCTGCGCGTGGCTGGTTCCGTCAACGAGGAATTTATCGCGCGCGTCGCCAACGTCAGCCTCACGCTGGAACCCTACGATGGACCCGGTTACAGCTTGGCCCTCGGAATCCCCGTTCCCAAGGAACGGCTGGAAAAAGAAAACGAGCAACTTGAGAAGGTGATCGCCAATTCCCAGCGGCAGCTCTCCAACGAAAGTTTTGTCGCGAAGGCGCCCGCGCATGTGATCGAGGGCATGCGCGCCAAACTTGCCGAGTACGAAGCGCAACACGCCAAGAACCGAGCGGCGTTAGGCTAATGACCTTCGATCTTCCCGGCCGCCGCGTCGAGTGGTTTTCTTCGATTGACTCCACAATGACCGTTGCCGCGCGTCTGGCGCGTGAAGGTTGCGAATCGGGTACTGTCGTCGGCGCCGACCAACAAACCGCAGGAATGGGACGTGCAGGTCACTCCTGGCATTCTGAGCCCGACGCGGGACTCTATATTTCCATAGTGCTGCGGCTCTCCTTGGGCGCCGAGTCGTTGCCGCTGGTGATGCTGGCCTTGGGACTGGCGACGCAGCACGCCATCGCCGATGTCACGGGTCTGGCACCCGATCTTCGCTGGCCCAACGACGTCCTGCTAGGCGAAAAAAAGTGTGCGGGCATCCTGGCACATATCGAAGGGGACGCCGTTGTCGCCGGGATCGGGATTAACGTGGGGCATCGCCGCTTTCCTCCGGATATCGCGTCTCTGGCAACTTCCTTGCTGTTGGCCGGCGTGGTTACTTCGCGCGAAAAGCTTCTCGCATCGCTCGTGAAAGCTGTTGAAGAGTCCTGTAGCGTCTTGACGCAGGCTGGCTCCCCGGCGATTTGCAATGCGTTCACGCGCGCCTCTACTTACGTGCAGGGACGTCGTGTCCAAGTCGAACAAGACGACACCATCCTCGAAGGCATAACCTGCGGCCTGGACCCTTCCGGCTTCCTGCTCCTCAGGCAGGATAATGGAACGGTGACAAAAATACTGGCCGGTGGCGTCCGGCCCGTCTAAAACCATGGGTCTAAAGTTATGCTGCTAGCACTCGACGCCGGGAACACCAATATTACAATCGGCGCATTCCTGGGAGGAAAACTCACAGGCCGCTGGCGGTTGCGCACCATCCGCGATCAGACTCCGGATGAGTGGGGCATCCTGATGCGCAACCTATTTTCGCTTTCGGCACTCGACTTGAGCCAAGTGCACGGCGTCGTGATCTCGAGCGTGGTGCCTGCGGTGGATCAGCCACTTATGGCGATGGCGGAACGCTACTTTCAGCGCGAGCCGATGTTCGTCACGCCCAATACCAATACCGGCATCAAAGTCCTCTACGATAATCCTCGCGAAGTTGGTGCTGACCGTGTGGTCAACGCAGTCGCGGGATTCCAAAAGTATGGCGGCCCCTGCGTCATTGTCGATCTGGGGACCACCATCAACTTCGATGTGGTTTCTAAGAATGCGGAGTTCCTCGGCGGCTTGATTTCTCCTGGGATCGGCATGTCGATCAACGGGCTGTTCGCGCGCACGGCGCGCCTGCCGATGGTGGATTTTCGCGCTCCTGAAAAACTGGTGGGCAGCAACACGGTTGGCAGCATTCAATCCGGCCTTTACTACGGATTCATCGGCCTCATCGACGGCATCGTCGAGCGTATTGCGGACCAGCTAGGCCCGGAGACCAAGGCTATCGCCACGGGAGGCCAGGGCCAACTGATCTCGGACGGCTCGCGGTTGGTGAAGATTTACGACGAAGATCTGACGCTAGAAGGGCTGCGCCTCATTTGGGAGCGCAATCATCCCCAGTGACGGACACCAGTTGATCGAGAACTATTTCAACTATTTCACTGAGATCGAAGACCACTTCCAGCGGGCTCGCGGGACCGGCCTATTCCTACTCTCGCCCCTCGATTGGGCGCTGATCGAAGCCTGGAAAAATGCGGGCATCCCACTCGAGGCCGTCCTTCGCGGCATCGATCAGGCGTTCGAGAAATGGCGCTCGCGGCCGCCTCGCGCGCGCATTCATATGGTGAACTCACTGGCATACTGCGCCCAGGCTATTGCCGCTGAGGTCCAGACAGCCGTTGACGGCGTCCCCGAACAGCGCGCCGCCGCTGCGCCGCCGTTTGCTCTGGAAGACGTCCGCGCTTACGTCGCTCGTAACGTGGCGGCATTGCGCAAAGCCGGACTCGAAGAAGTCGCAAACTCGCTGGACGCGCTGCCGATCGACAAGATGTATAGCGACCTTGAACAACTGGAACAGCGGCTCACATCCATTGAGGAGAAAATGATCGCTCGACTGCGCTCAGACGCCAGCGACGAAGCGCTTTTTGAGGCGCGCCAGACCCTTGATCGCGAGCTGAAGCCCTACCGCGGCAAGATGAGTGCGGGCCAACTGGCAATGCTCGAGAAACAGTTCTTAGAGCGAAAATTATTGGAATCCAGGGGCTTGCCGCGCCTCAGCCTGTTCTATCTTCATCCCTAAGCTATTACCTGCTTAACCACAAAGTATTAGAACTTAGCTGGCCCTAGGTTCATTTTGAGCAACACCCCTGAAGTGGGGAGGACTATCACCCGAAAATGTTTGTGGGACGACAGTGAAGGCTGTAGACAGAACATCAAAGGGAGAGACCACACAAATGAAAGACCTGATTCGGAAAATGATGGCTTTCCGCGACAATCGCGGTCAGGACTTGATCGAGTACGCACTAATGGCGGGCTTCGTGGCGGTCGCGGCCGGCGCGGTGATGCCGGGAGTCGCCGACAGTATCAGCACCATCTTCTCGAAGGTGGGGTCAGTGATGGCGATCGCGTCTACGCAGGGGAGCTAGCCATCGAGTTCAGGAGGCTCGGCTGGCGATTGTAGCCGTTAGCCGAGCTTCCTGTGGTGAAGCTACTTCGGTTGGGGAACGACGCGCAGATAGGGTTTGATTGTCTTCCACCCGTCCGGATATTTCTGCTTCGCTTCGTCGTCGGTCACGGCTGGCACGATGATCACGTCCTCGCCATTTTTCCAATTCACCGGCGTTGCAACTTTATGTTTTGCCGTAAGTTGGATGGAATCCAGCACTCGCAGCACTTCGTCGAAGTTGCGCCCCGTGGTCATCGGATAAACCAGCATCAGTTTGATTTTTTTATCGGGACCCACCACAAACACCGTACGCACAGTGGCGTTGTTGGCGGCAGTGCGGCCGTCTGATGTGATCCCGGCATCGGCCGGAAGCATGTCGTAGAGTTTAGCCACTTTTAACTCCGGGTCGCCAATCATCGGATAGTTCACCTTGTGGCCCTGCGTCTCTTCGATGTCCGCCGCCCACTTGCCGTGGCTGTTCACCGGGTCGACACTCAGGCCGATAATCTTGGTGTTCCTTTTGGCGAATTCGGGCTGTAACCCCGCCATGTAGCCCAGCTCGGTGGTGCAAACCGGCGTGAAGTCTTTGGGATGCGAGAACAGGACCGCCCAGCCGTCCCCAATCCATTCGTGAAAGTTGATGGTCCCCTGCGTAGTTTCGGCCGTGAAATTGGGCGCTTCGTCGTTAATGCGTAAAGACATGTTGATCTCCTCCCATAATTCTACTCGGGAAATCTGGAGAATATGTTCCGCCGTGGCGCACCAAATTGCGAGGTCTCTTTATGCAAACTCCGGCTGTCCAGACCACGGAACGTGCCCGCCAGATCATGCAGACGCTGCTTCAAATGGAAAAGCAGTTCGGCAAAGGCGCCGTATTGCAGCTCGGCTCCCGCAGCGTGCAGCAGGTGAGCGTTATCCCCACCGGTTCCATTTCGCTCGATGCGGCTCTCGGTGTAGGCGGTTTCCCGCGAGGTCGCGTGATGGAGGTGTTCGGGCCCGAATCGTCCGGTAAGACGACACTCGCTTTGCAGGTAATCGCGCAGGCGCAAGCAGCTGGCGGCACCGCTGCTTTCATAGACGCAGAACACGCGCTGGATCCCACTTACGCGCGAGCGCTGGGCGTAGACGTCGACAACCTGCTGGTCTCGCAGCCCGATTACGGGGAACAGGCGCTGGAGATCACCAACTCACTGATCGCGTCGAATGTCATCGACGTTGTTGTCGTGGACTCTGTGGCGGCTTTGGTTCCCAAAGCTGAACTCGAAGGCGAGATGGGTGACAGTTTCATGGGACTGCACGCGCGGCTGATGTCGCAGGCCATGCGCAAGCTGACGGCCGCCGTTTCACGCGCCAACGCCTGTCTCATCTTCATAAACCAGGTGCGCGAGAAAATTGGCGTGGTGTTCGGCAACCCGGAGACCACCACCGGTGGCCGCGCTCTTAAGTTCTACTCATCAGTGCGCATTGAGGTCCGCCGGATTGGAGCTATCAAGGACGGCGACCAGGTCACCGGCAACCGGACAAAGATCAAAGTGGTGAAGAACAAGGTCGCTGCTCCTTTTCGCGAGGTGGAGGTTGATATTCTCTACGGCCAGGGAATCTCCCGCGAAGGCGATCTGTTGGATCTCGCCGCCGCGCACGAAGTGGTGGAAAAATCGGGGTCCTGGTTCAGCTACGCGGGGGAGCGTCTGGGACAGGGCCGTGAAAACGCGCGGATGTTTTTAAAGGAGCATACCGATATTCGTGACAAGCTGGATGCCGTCGTCCGTCAAAAACTGGGCCTGGTGGAGACGCTGCC
>CAZDGT010000136.1:0-1777 GCA_964504905.1 uncultured Bordetella sp.
CGTTCGTCGTCGGCATTCAAAATTGCGGTGCCGTTACTTGGTAATTCTTCAATCAATTCTCGCTTAGCGAGAGCGACATCATCAATACTTGCGAAGTTTTCGGTGTGTGCGTAGCCGACATTGGTGACTACACCGACCTGCGGCCGCGCGATGGACGCCAGGTGGCGGATCTCGCCGGCGTGGTTCATGCCCATCTCAAGAACGGCGGCTCTCGCTTCTTCGGGCAAACGCAGCAATGAAAGCGGCAACCCGATGTGATTGTTCAGATTGCCTTCGGTTTTTGCGACCGGCATGGACGCGGAGAGCAGCGCTGCGGTGATGTCTTTGGTTGTAGTTTTGCCTGCACTGCCGGTCACCGCGATGACGTCCCCCCGCCACTGGCCGCGCGCCCAACTCGCAAGGCGTCCGAGAGCAGCCAGCGTGTCGGAGACGCGCAGGAAGCAGCCAGAGCCATCGGTAATGTGATCCACGACAGCCGCGGCGGCGCCCCGCGCAAAGGCTTGCTGGGTAAATTGATGTCCATCGAAATTTTCGCCGTGCAAGGCAAAGAAAACATCGCCAGCTTGGATTGTACGGGAGTCAATGGACCATCCTTCCGCCCATCGCGGGCCATCCAACGGTGAAACGGGCACGGCCAGCGCCGCTGCGATTTCCACAAGCTTGAACCTCATTGGCGCGTCTCATGAGCATCTTTCTTCGGGGTATATCCCAGAGATTCCAATGCGGCACGTGCCGTTACTCGATCGTCGAAATCCAGGGTGCGGTCTTTCAAAATCTGATATGTTTCATGGCCTTTGCCGGCGAGAATCACCACATCGGCGGGGCGAGCCTCCGCGAAAGCGCGCCGGATGGCGGTGGCGCGGTCGGGTTCCACGATGTGCGCCGTATCGTGACGGCCCAGGCCCACCATTACGTCGTTCAAAATCCCGATAGGATCTTCCGAGCGCGGATTGTCGGACGTCAGCACTACGAAGTCGCTCAACTCACCGGCGGTGGACCCCATGAGAGGGCGCTTGGTACGATCACGGTCTCCACCACAGCCAAACAGCGTAATCACGCGGCCACTTCGGGCGGAAGCTAGTTCGCGCGCCACGCCCAGGACATTTCGCAGAGCATCTTCCGTGTGAGCAAAATCGACAACCACGAGAAACGGCTGGCCGTGATCGATGCGCTCGAAGCGCCCAGGGATGGAACGGCAGGCTTCCAAGCCGCGCGCGATGGTCTCCAGATCCAACCCGTAGCTGAGACCAACACCGGCAGCCGCCAAGAGATTGGAGACATTCATACGGCCCACCAACGCGGAACGCACAGGTTGCTTTTTACCCTTCCAAACCATCTCAAACGTAAGACCGTCAAAGCCCGAACGAATTTTTTCCGCAAGCAGGGTATTCGTGTTCTCGCTGGAGGCTGGCGACGTGAATCCATACCACAACACCGTACTCGATCCAGTAGGAATCATTTGGCGCGAGCGCGGATCGTCAGCGTTCAGAATCGCCCATGCCGGGCCCTCCCCTTCTTTGGGAACAAACAGCAGGCGTTTGGCGGCGGCGTAGGCCTCGGGCGTTTGGTGAAAATCAAGATGATCGCGCGTCAAGTTAGTGAAGACGGCGGTATGAAAGTCGATCGAGTGAGTGCGCTCCAGAGCCAGAGCGTGGGAGGAGACCTCCATCACTAGGTGATTTCCGCCGGCCTCTTCGAGCTCGTGCGCCACCTGCATCACGTCCAGCGATTCGGGTGTGGTATTCACCGCATTACGCGCCACACCGGCAACCCGATA
>CAZDGT010000137.1:0-7016 GCA_964504905.1 uncultured Bordetella sp.
GTGGATCGCCTGATCGAGCGCTGGTTGAAAGTGAATAACCGCATGACGATTCCGCTGGTGGTGGTTCATTCGCATCACCACAGCGACCATGTGGCGGGCGATGCCCAGTTTGCCAACCGCCCGGATACCACGTTTATTAAACCCGATCTTGAAAGCCTCAAGACTTATTTTGGATTTCACAACTGGCCCGAAGAAATCGTGACATACGACTTAGGCAATCGCATCATGGATGTGGTCCCCATTCCCGGGCATACAGACGATTCCTTCGCGCTCTATGACCGCCGCACCGGCGTGTTGTTGACTGGCGATACGGTCTATCCCGGACGTCTGTATGTCACCGATTTCCCGGATTTCAAGAAGAGCATTCATCGGCTGGCGGAGTTTACGGATGGGAAGCTGATCTCCCACGTTCTGGGCAATCACATCGAACAGACCAGGACGCCATACCTGGAGTACCCGATCGGAAAATTGTCACAGCCCGAAGAGCGCGAGCTCGAAATGAACGTGGGGAGCATTCTGGAATTGGACCGGGCCTTGTCGCACATGCAGGGTCCTGCGAGGGTCGCCCTACGGGATCTGACGATTTACCCTCTGGATCCTGAAGTTCTAAAGGGAATGCGGGCAACGCAGCACAAGTCAGAGGAGGCGGATCGCAAAATCGTTTGGCCGTGAGGCCTCGCGCCCAGTTCAGCGGGTAGTGCGCTAGATCTGTGTCCCTGGCCGCATCAACGCTTGCGCCTCATCTCCATTTGCAAGGCATACCGTAACTGGCGAACCTCCCCGGCGTCGTCAATGATGTAAATAAACTGCGGCTCATCAACATATGCCTTGACCTTTCGATTCAAGCGAACGCGAACGGGCTCTGTCGAGAATCCCATAAACGCGTCGTCCAGTCCGTTCCATACCGTGTATTCATAACGAGGCGTAGCGAGGTCGCTTTTAATACCAACAAGCTGCCACGTGGTAAACCTCTCTGGCGGTAGAGTTTGAGCGAACAGTCCAACTGCGCTAAGAAGCAATACAAGCTTGAATCGCATGGTCGAAATAGTATCACGCCAAAAGTTTGCGCGCAGTCCAGATGTGATCCGAGATTCCAGCCGCCGCACATTAGCGCACTACCGCTCTGTGACCGGCCCCAAGGGCGCGATACCATAGGAATAGGTGAACCAATTTCGGCTCAAAACGATCATGGTGGTTCTGGCATTCATTGCCGCGAGCTGCCAGTGTTCCATGGCGTGCGCCGTTCCGCCTTGTCAGTCCGAAGCAACGTCCCAGACGAGCGACCAGCAGACTCCGCCTTGCCATCAACACCAACAATCCAAGCAGAAGGACGCCCCTCATGGGTGTCTGCAAAAAGTATTCGCTCTTGACAATAGAGCGCCAGCGCTTCCGGCTGCGCAACCGATCGTTCACATAATCTTCGCAGCCATCCCGCCGGCGCTAAATGCGCCCTTTGAGGGTTTGGATGCGCAGGACAGGCAGTTGTCGCGGCACACCTCACCTCCTCTTGCGTCAGACTTCGCCTCCTCCGTAGTCTTCAGAATTTAGAATTTCTCCTATCACTCGCCCGTTGTTTTTCGGCTGTACGCCCCACCGCGCTTTCGCATAACCGGTGTACGCCCAGAGAAGGTTTAGACGATAGGAACAATTCCATGGATATTTGCAGTAAGTGCGCTCTTTTCGCGGCTCTCTTCACCATCACCGCGTTGCAACCTTTAAGCGCCCAGAATCAAAGTTCGCAGCCAGATCCCCACGCCGGGCACCAGATGCCCCCCGGAATGAACATGCCGGGCATGAATCAGAGCGGCGCTACCAATGAACCTGGAACGTATCTGATGACACTGGCCTCCGGGACGAGCATGAATCCGCGGAGCTGGCCCATGCCGGCCCTCATGCCGCGGCTAGGCTCCTGGAACTTTATGTTCATGGCCCAAGGCTTTCTGATGGACACGCAACAATCGGGTCCGCGTGGCAGAGACAAGCTCTATTCACCGAATTGGGGAATGATCGCCGCCCAGCACCGCCTGGGAAAGGGAAGTTTCATGCTGCAGTCGATGTTCAGCCTTGAACCGGCAACCGTGACGCACCGAAGCTATCCGCTGCTCTTTCAAACTGGGGAGACCGCCTACGGTATACCGCTCGCCGATGCGCAGCACCCGCATGACTTCTTCATGGGCTTAGGAGTTACTTACGCACACCTGGTTGGGGAGAACACCATGCTCCAGTTTTATTACGCGCCGGTGGGCGACCCCGCGCTCGGGCCGGTTGCTTTTCCACATCGGGCGTCGGCCGCGGAACTTCCGCAAGCGACTCTGGCCCACCATTTGCAGGATTCAACCCACATCGCCGCCAACGTGGCCACGATCGCGATCAAGCGCAAGTGGCTCCGCCTGGAGGCCAGCGGATTCCACGGCACGGAACCCAATGAGAACCGATGGAACTTAGACTGGGGTCCGATGAACTCGTATTCAGCCCGTCTTTCTGTCTTTCCCGCCAGGAATTGGATGGCGCAAGTATCCGCTGGACGGATCACAAACCCGGAACGCCAAGCTGCCGGCGATGTTGTACGTGCCACCGCTTCGCTGCACTACACACGCCCGTTATCAAGCAGCTACGCCTGGTCGACGAGCCTGATCTGGGGCCGAAATCACGATACATCTACAGGGCATGATCTGAATTCGTATCTGATCGAAACGGTGTATCCGGTGACAAAAACGGATTTTCTATCCGGCCGCGCCGAGCTAGTGGACAAGAATGAGCTCTTTGAGAGCGACTCCGACCAGCATCAAGGGCAACACGGTACGGGGAGCACCTTTCGCGTGCAAGCGTACACCGCGGGTTACACGCGCGATGTCGGAATCCTCAGGCACGTCCAGTCCGGACTCGGAGTAAACGTGATGGCGTACGCAATTCCCCCAGAGATCAAGCCTTTTTATGGCGACCATCCTTGGGGAATAAATATTTTTCTCCGGCTTCGACTGAAGCCTGGGGAGTAAACCCGCAGGAACTTAATGCTGATTTGACTCGCTGGCCGGATCGACCTTCAGTGGGAAGTGCGCGCCCTCCGGCATCGACACTAGCATTTGTTCCTTGCGATAGATCAGCGTGGACGTGTTGTAGCTGGCGATCTCAAAGCCGTGGCCGTGCGTGATGGCGTCCGTGGGGCAGGCCTCCACGCAATAACCGCAGAAGATGCAGCGGTTGTAGTCGATGTTGTAGACCTTGGCGTAGCGCTCCCCGCCGCTGATGCGCAGCTCTTCGGTGTTCTCGGCCGCTTCAATATAGATACACTGGGCGGGGCACGCCGCCGCGCACAGAAAACAGGCGACGCATTTCTCGAGCCCATTCTCGTCGCGCTGCAGTTCGTGGACTCCGCGAAAACGCTCCTGGAACTTCGCGGGCGCGTCCGGATAATCGTCCGTGATGGTTGGATTGAGCATCTCCCCGAAGGTGATGCCCATGCCTTTGACGATGGCTGCGGCTCCGCCAAATACTTCTGAAATCTTGGCCATGGATACTCTCAGCTTAACCTAATTCGCGGCTACGCCCCGGCTTTCGTAGCCACGGGTTGCTTTGCCAGGTGAGCTTCCACAACTTCCAGGAACTTAGCGAGCCATGCCGGGTGGGCGGGCCAGGCCGGTGCGGTGACTAACTCACCATCAGCGATGGCTTCGGTCATGCCGATGGGCGCATATGTTCCGCCAGCAATTTCGATCTCAGGTCCACACGCGGGATATGCACTCACGCGCCTGCCCTCAACCACGCGTGCGGCTGTAAGTATCTGCGCGCCATGGCAGATTGCCGCGAGCGGTTTTTTCTCGCGTGCGAAGTGGCGCACGATATCCAGCACCTTCGGATTGAGACGCAAGTATTCTGGAGCCCTTCCGCCCGGCAACACCAGCGCGTCGTAATGCTCAGCGCTGACATCATCGAAGGCCGCATTCAACGCAAAGTTGTGCCCGCGTTTTTCGCTATAGGTCTGGTCCCCCTCGAAATCGTGGATCGAAGTGCGAACCGTCTGCCCCGCCTTCTTCTCCGGGCATACCGCATGAACAATGTGTCCCACCATTTGCAGGGCTTGAAACGGCACCATTACCTCGTAATCTTCCACGTAGTCGCCGACAATCATCAGAATCTTGGCATGGGGCATTTGAGTGTTCCTCCGGTTCATTCTCTCAAATAGTGTTCAGAAGGTGTGATGTATCATCACGAAATGACCGCAGAGGAACTCGAACGGCACTGGCAAAGCGATCCACGTTGGAGCGGCATTCGGCGTCCCTATAAAGCCGAAGACGTGGTCCGCCTGCGCGGCTCCATACAGATCGAATACACGCTCGCCCGCATCGGTGCGGAGCGCCTCTGGAACCTGCTGCACACCGAGCCGCATGTGCCCGCCCTCGGTACGCTCACCGGCAACCAGGCCGTGGAACAGGTGCAGGCCGGGCTCAAAGCGATCTACGTGTCGGGCTGGCAGATCGCCGCAGACGGGAACCTAGCCGGGCAAATGTATCCCGATCAAAGCCTGTATCCGGCCAACAGCGTCCCTGCCGTGGTCCGCGCGATCAATGCGGCGTTCGCGCGGGCCGACCAGATCCAGACCCGAGAAGGCGCGGGTGACACCTACTGGTTCGCTCCCATCGTGGCCGACGCCGAGGCCGGCTTCGGCGGCCCGCTAAACGCCTTCGAGCTGATGAAGTGGATGATAGAAGCGGGCGCAGCTGGCGTGCACTTCGAGGATCAGCCTGTCGCCAAACGCGGCAGCCACGGCGCGGCGGTGGCGTCCATTGCGGAGTCCATCGAGAAGCTGGTGGCCGCCCGGCTCGCCGCCGACGTGTGCGCAGTTCCGTCGCTGATCATCGCCCGCACCGATGGCGAAGCCGCGCGCTTCCTGGCGGGCCGCGCCGATGAACGGGATAAGCCGTTTCTGACTGGCGACGACAAGGGCGACGGCTACCTGGGCTACAAGGGCGGACTAGACGCCGCGATTGCGCGCGCCTGCGCCTTTGCTCCCTACGCCGATCTGCTGTGGTGCGAGACCGCGCGGCCGGATCTGGAAGAGGCCCGCAAGTTCGCGGAGGGCGTTCGCCGCGAGTTCCCCGGCAAGATGCTGGCCTACAACTGCCCGCCGTCTTTCAACTGGAAGCGGAAATTCGACGAGGCCACCATCAACAATTTCCAGCGCGAGCTGGGCGCGATAGGATACAAATTCCAGTTCGTAACGCTGGCGGGTTTCCATGCGCTCAACCACTCCATGTTCACGCTGGCGAAAGAATACGCGGCCGACGGCATGATGGCGTACGCGAAGTTGCAGGAGCAGGAATTCCAATCCGCCAAGGCGCACCGCTTCCCGGCCATCAAGCACCAGCGCTTCGTCGGCAATGGCTATTTCGACGATGTGATGAACACGGTGCTGAGGGGGTTGTCGGGGGCGGAGGCGGAAACGGGGCGGGGGCAGGAGCAGGAGAGCTAGAGCAGCGTGGCTACCCGCCAGTTTGGGTCCAGGGCGGCTTGCTGTATACTTCGCTTCTAAGGTTCATTCCCTTTTGAAACCGTCATGAATGACCATTCCTCCATGCGGGATGCGCCGTCCGTCTCCTTGGGCGGCGAACTGTGGGGAATCACGACCTACTTTAACCCGGCAGGATACCGGAATAAGATTGATCACCTTAAGCTGTTTTGTGAGGGCGTCCGCTCGCAAGGGCTGAAGCTTCTGATTGTCGAAGCTGCCTTCCATAGCGATCCCTTCGTGCTAAACGAAAGCTTGGGCAACGTGATTATTCGTGTGCGGGCGCGGGACACTCTATGGCTCAAGGAGCGGCTATTAAATATTGGACTCGACAATCTTCCGTCAGCATGCGATAAGGTGGCGTGGCTGGACGCGGATATTTTCCTTGAGAATGCGGACTGGGTTCGCGAGACATCCAAATTGCTGGAGGAATTCGTTGTTGTCCAGCCGTACGACGTGGCTTGGTGGCTTCCCAAAGGAAGTCGGAGCCCACCATCGGATTGTTCAGGCGACGGATTTGTGAGTATCGTGCATGGCTTGTCCTATGTGCACGCACAGAACCCCGAGCGGTATTCAACTGGATACGTTGGTCATCCCGGTTTCGCGTGGGCCGCTCGGCGGGAAACCCTGGGCAAACATCGTTTTTGCGATCGAATGATCCTTGGAAGCGCGGACCTGGTGATGTGTTGGGGGATGTACGACTGCCAACTACGCACGTCTATGCCTTCATGGCTTGACAAGTTCTGTTCGCAAGCGCAAATACGCGATCTTTCAGCCTGGAAAGAGCGTTTTCACGCTGATGTCCAGGGAAGCGTCTCTTTCGTTAGTGGCAGGGCGTTCCACATGTGGCATGGAACTTTGGAGCATCGCCACTATCATGAGCGGCATTTGCTCCTCAAAGAAGTTGATTTTGACCCATATAGAGATATTGCCCTTGATTCCGAGGGGTGTTGGCGATGGAGCAGCGATAAGCCCCGCTTGCATAAAGGGGTCGGGGACTACTTCGCGCAGCGCCAAGAGGATCCCATCTCTTGAAGGCGGCCAATGCTCTATCGGATTGAATCCGGAAAGATTCAGACGCAGGCAGTGGAATTCGCAGCGGCGGACCATTGCAATCTCCGCTGTGCTGGTTGTTCGCATATGTCGCCGTTCCTGCGAGCCAGGCTGCCCCTGGAGGACGAATTGGCGAGAGACATGGGCCGGCTGGCCACGGCAATGTCCGCCGAGGAGGTTCGAATTGTCGGCGGCGAGCCGCTGCTCAATCCCCGCATCGTAGCTATTCTCCAGGCAGCCAGAGCATCGGGGATCGCCAGGCGCGTGGTGCTGGCGACCAATGGCCTCCTACTCCACACGATGTCCAATGAATTCTGGGCAAACGTCGACGAGGTGCGTCTGAATCTTTATCCCGCCGCTAGACCAACCGAACGGCTTGTCGACCAGGCCCGAAAACACGCTATAAAAAGCGGGACGCACCTGGTGGTTTCTGAGTACTCATCATTCCGCGTCACCG